>NZ_CP053840.1:3000000-3209085 GCF_013201665.1 Arcobacter venerupis
TGTAATCATAATTATTAAAAATAATGAAATTCCATCTACTCCTACTAAATAATTAATTCCATAAGAACTAATAAGGGGTAAACTTTGCACAAATTGCATATCAGAAATACTTGTATCAAAGTAATACCAAAGTAAAAGTGATAATACAAATTCAACAACAGTTACAACAACTCCGAATTGTCTCATAGAATCTTTATCAATTAAAAACCCAACAACCGCAGCTGCCGCAGGAAAGAATATCAACATAGATAAAATATTTTCCATTTACATAACCCCTTAAAGTACTGATAAAACTAAGGCAAAGATTAATCCTGTGATTAATCCTAAAACCATTAGTCTTAAAGATGATGATAAATTGCCAGATTGAATTGGTCTTACTTTCACTCCTAGTTTATTAACAAAATGAGCTAAACCATCAATTGATCCATCAATTAATTTTATTTCTATTGTTTTCCATGCCCAAACTGAAAACTTATAATAAGGAATTGAAATAAAATTTTTATAAAATTGTGGAATAAAATATTGATTACTTAACAATTTATAAATTGAAGTTTCTTCCCAAGATTTACTAAATCCACCATTCTTGTATTTGAATACAGCAAGCAAAATACCACCAATAGCAATAATACTTGTTATAAGAATTAAAATCCAAGCAACAGAATAATCAATATTTGCATCCCAAGTTGGAAGGACTTTTGTAACAAACTCTACAAATGAGTGTTCAAACCAACCAGCAATTACAGCTAAAATAGCAAGGGGAATCATTGCAGCTATTACAAAGTTTTTAGCTTCGTGTGGATGATGCTCTTCATTTGAATAATTTTGTTCTCCAAAGAAAATTTTCATTACAAGTCTAAATGAATAAAACGCTGTTAAACCCGCAGTTATCCATAATATCGCCCATAAAACAATTGCATTTGAGTTAAATGCAACTTCTAGAATTTTATCTTTTGAAAAGAATCCAGCAAGGGGAAAGATTCCAGCAAGGGCTAAAGAAGCGATAGTCATAATAATTGAAGTTGCTTTCATTTTATTATGAAGTCCACCCATTTTTCTAATATCTAATTCATCATCCATTGCATGCATAACATTTCCTGCACCCAAAAATAATACTGATTTAAAAAATGCGTGAGCAGCTAAATGGAAAAGTGCAACCCAATAAGCTCCCAGACCAGCTGCTACGAACATATATCCAAGTTGTGATAGGGTAGAATAAGCAATAATTCTTTTCATATCATTATTAACAAGTGCCATAGAAGCTGCAAAAATTGCCACAAAAGCTCCAAGAGCAGCTATTGCATATCCAACTTCTGGAATTAAAGTATAAAGTTCATTAGATCGTACAACTAAATAAACCCCAGCTGTTACCATTGTAGCTGCGTGAATTAATGCAGAAACAGGAGTTGGTCCTTCCATTGCATCTGCTAGCCATGTATGAAGAGGAAATTGTGCTGATTTTCCCATTGCTCCTAAAAACAATAAAGCACCAATCCAAACTAAAGTGCTATTTTCTAAAGTTGAAACTTTTGAAAATACAATATCATATTGTAAACTTCCAATGTTCCAATAAATTACAAACATACCAAGAAGTAGTCCTAAATCTCCAATTCTATTCATAATAAAAGCTTCATTTGCAGCCCAAGTTGCTGATTCTTTGTGATACCAAAAACCAATTAACAACCAAGAACAAACTCCAACACCTTCCCATCCTATAAATAAAACGGCAAAGTTATCACTCATTACTAAAACTAACATCGAAAATACAAAAGCTGAAAGATAAGAGAAATATCTATTAAATCCACTATCGTGTTCCATATAGCCAATTGAGTGAATATGAACCATTGTAGAAACAACAGTAACCACACTCATCATTACAACACTTACTTGATCAACTACAAAACCAAAAGGAATATCTAAATTTCCAATTACAATCCAATCAAATAAATTCACATGTAAAGTTGTATCTGTTGTATAAACAAAATATAATAGATATAAAGATGCATACATAGAAACAGCCAACATAAAAGATGTGAACCATCCTGTAAAAGCTGTTTTTACTTGCATAGAAAAAAGAGCTGCTACTAAAGAACCTACAAGTGGGGCAAAAAGTGCAATGTATATATATTTCTCCATAATTACCCTTTCATCCCTGCAATATCATCTAAGTTAATAGAACCTGTTCTTTTGTACCATAAAATCAATAAACCAAGACCAACTGCTACTTCACTAGCTGCTACTGCTATTATAAAAAATGCAAACATTTGTCCTGTTAAATCTCCATGAAATTTTGAAACAGCAGCAAAACCTACATTTACTGCATTTAGCATAATTTCTGTTGAGAAAAATAACATCAAGACATTTTTTCTTCTAATTACGCCAACTAAACCAATACAAAATAAAATTGTCGAAAGTATTAAATAGGCATTAAGAGTCATTTATTATCCTTTGCAGATGCTTCATCAAGTCTGATTTTTTCATCTATTTCATCTTCTGTCATTTCTGAATATGATTCATTCATTTTTTTACCTGCAAGTACAAGCCCACCAACCATTGCAACAAGAAGCATGATGGCTGCTAGTTCAAAAGCCAAAAGATATTTAGTAAACAGTACAATTCCCACATCTGCTGAATTTCCATACTCTGGATGTATAGGATAATTTGCTTCTATATTTTGTCCAATAACTGGTGCTAATAATACAACCACAATTACAACTGCTAATAAACCTGAAAGTAAAAATACTAATCTTGGATTTTTGATTTTTTCTTTTACTTCTGATAATGAGTCAAAAAACATCATTCCAAAAGCATATAAAGACATAATTGCACCTGTGTAAACCACAATTTGAACGGCTCCAAGGAAATCTGCATTTAATAAAAAGAAAAATGCTGAGATAAAAATCATTCCAGCAGCAAGTGAACTTAATGCATATAAAGCATTATTTGTTAAAACTGTAATACTAAACATACTAATAGTTAATACTGAAAATATTATAAAAGCTATAACTTCAAACATCTAGACTCCTCTTAGTATGATAATGGTGTTTTTTTAATTTTTTTATCTGCATCTGGTGACACCGAACCATATCCATCAAATTCAAGTTGTGCACCTAAACCATTTGCAGATGTTAAAATATCTTCTTTAAGTGAGAAATGTGCTCTTTGTTCACTTGAATTTTCATATCTTCCACCATGAACGATTGCAAGTTCTGGACAAACTTCAGCACAATATCCACAGAAAATACATCTTCCCATATTAATTGTATATTCTGTAATTGCTTTTCTTGAATTTTCATCAATTTTAGTTTCCATTCTAATACAGTTTGATATACAAATTTTTTCACAAAGTCCACAACCAATACATCTCTCTTCACCTGACTCTAAAAGTCTTAGAAGTTTATGTACTGCTCTATATCTTGGACCTATTGGTAATTTTTCTTTTGGGTATTGAACCGTTGCCATTTCACCTTTAAATAATGCTCTATACATTATTCCAAAAGTGATTTTCATACCAGCAAAAAGTTCACCTTTTACTGATCTTGATAATACTTGTTTGAACATATCCCAAGAAGTTTTAGGATAATTATCTTCTTGAACTGTTACATATCCATCTGATACATTTCTATTTTTAAAATCTTTTAGTTCCATCTTAACTCCTAAAACATCATTACAAAACCAGTAACTAAAATATTTAGTACTGATAGTGGCATTAATATCTTCCAACATAACCACATCAATTGATCAGGTCTAATATGAGGCCAAGAAGCTCTTGTCCATAAGAAAACAAAAATCAAAGCCATAACTTTTAATACAATTGCTAATCCACCTGGGATAAACCATAAGTCATTAAATCCACCCAAGAAGATTAGTGTAATTAAAAATGAAATTGTAAAAAGATTAGCATATTCTCCAATAAAAAACATCCCCCATCTCATACCTGAATACTCTGTTGCATAACCAGCAACTAATTCAGCTTCATGTTCAAGTAAGTCAAATGGAGTTCTATTTGTCTCTGCAAATCCAGCAATTGTGAATAAAATAAATGCTAATGGTTGAGACCAAATAATCCAATCACTAACTCCTCCTGATTGATAGTTATTAATATCAATTAAAGATAAACTTCCAACCATCATAAGTGGAGATAAAAGTGAAAGTCCTGATACAACTTCATAAGATAAAAGTTGGATTGCAGTTCTTGCACCTCCTAGTAATGCCCATTTGTTTGCAGAACTCATACCACCAAGTAATGGGCCATAAAGTCCAACAGCACCCACAGACATTACAAATAAAACACCAACATTAATATCTGAAATAATTGGTCTAACTGTATATCCAAACATTTCAAATTCTGGAAAAAATGGAACTGCACTCATTGCAATAAATGCAGTTGCAGCAGTTATTAAAGGTGCTACCATAAAAATAGGTTTACATGCATTTGCAGGAATAAAATCTTCTTTTGTAAATAGTTTAATTCCATCCGCTGCAATTTGTAATAATCCATAAGGCCCAACATTTGTAGGCCCCAATCTTCTTTGCATAAATGCTAAAACTTTTCTTTCAATATAAGTTGTAAATCCAGCAAGTGCTGAGAAAACTGCAAGAACAACTATTACTTTGATTACTGTTTCTAATATGATACTTGTTTCCATACTATGCCTTTACTACTTTTGCTTTATTAAATCTGTAACTGTTAAATAAAACATTTGATGGGCTATTTTTCATAAATGTTGATACATAAGGAATATTTCCCTCAATTTGAATATCAACAAAAGCATTTAATACTAACTCTTGATTATTTGCATTTACTTTTACTTTATCACCCTCAGATAATTCAAGTTTTTCAAACATAGCTTTTGAGAAGAAAATTCCATCTTGTAAATTTCTTTTAAATTCATGGCTAATTGCTGTAAATTCATTAAATTGATTAATTGGATTTGCTTTATAAATTAAAATTTCATCAGCATCTAGTGATATTTTTTCAACACTTATCTGTTTTGTTGTATCTTGAGTTAAAGTATCATTTGAAGTTAATTCATAACCTCTATATTCAACTTGGTCATTTCCAAATTTGTTTGGTAAATCGTCAAATGCAAGAGCTTTGTAACCTTTTTCAAGAGGAAGTTTTGCTGTATATTCTATTGTATATTCAACATCTTCATTTAAAAGTTCATTTGCAATTTCATTTAATGTATAACCATTAAAGCCTATTGCAGCATTTGTAGGAATTACTTTTTTATCAATATTTGTAAAAGTTCCCTCTTGTTGATTAAGTGCTGGAATATCTAAATCTCCATCACCTAAAGCTGACAATTCAAAATCTGCTTTAATGTTGTAACCCACACTAAATCCTTCAACTTCATTTGAAAGCATACAGATTTGTGCAACACCTAAAGTATTTGTTTGAGATGGAATAATTACCACATCAAAAGCTGTGTGTTTATCAACTAAACCACAAAGTTTTGCAAGATTTTCAGCATTTGGATGAGTGATTAAATCTTCTCCAACCATTAAAGAGAAAGAATCTTTTTTAGCTAACATTTCATCAACTAAATCAAGGAATTTTTCATTTTTCCCAAATGCTTCAACAAGTTTTGTATATTCATACTCCACTTCTTTTGAAACTTTATTTGTTACAACTTTTTTAACTTCTTTCTCTTCACCTGTTGCTTCATCAACAACTATTTCAACCACTGTTTCTTTAACTTCTTCAACAACAGTTTTTGTTTTCATCTCTTTAAATGAATTAATATATTCTTGAACTTCAGCTGGTAAATCTTTTGCAAATTTATATAAAATAAAATATAAAATTGATTCTTCAACCATTGCATCGTGATAAATAAACTCTGTTGTTTTACCTTTTTTACCAATTTTTTCCATAATTGGATCTGCTATTGGATGAAAATATAAACCACTTCCTTTATTCATTGAAACTGAGTTATTAAAGGCATATCTAGCATTTGGTAAATCAGATTTTAAATAAGAACCTACAGAAATCACAAAGTTTGAATTATGAACATCTGATAGTTTTGATGAATAAAGTGATTTTCCTGAAGTTTTAGAGTAATTTCTTAAAAACTCTTGGTATCTTCTTGCATCTTCATTTACAAGATTTGAACCCATTTTAGAAGCTATTTTTTGTAAAATTAAAGCCTCTTCATTTGTGATATATGAATTAAATTTGATATTTTTTGCTTTTTTAAAGGCTTCAAGTGCTTTTGCAAAAGCATCTTTATCTTTTGATTGAACTTTATTTTCAAAATCATAAGCAAATCTTCCAGCTCCATTTACCGTTGAAAAATGTGGTTCACTGTTTACTCTATAAATTTTTTTAGTTGCATGTTTGTCTATCGATTCGTGTTTTACATCATAATATAAAAATGCGCAATCACTTGAGTGAGGATTAGCTGCTGGTATTTTTTTAAGTTCCCAAGCATTTGAAGTATATTGAAAATCATGTGAAACTAAAGCTCCGACTGGACAGGCAGAAATACACTCTCCACAGTTGGTACAGGCATCAGCGTCATAACCAATAAGTGATTTGTTAAGTTTATTCCACATAGCATATGCATCTTTTGGCATCTCATCTTTAAATACTTTATCAATGTTATCAGAATCTCTTTTTACAGTACTAAGCGCACTTGAACCAACCATATCTTCACATACAGTTACACATCTTTCACAAACAATACATAAAGCTGGGTCATAATTCATAACTCCCCAATGTTGTGTTGGTCTGTGAATGTCTTTGATGCTATAAGATTGAGAATCAACTTTCATATACAAAGAGTAATTTTGTAATTCACACTCTCCACTTTGGTCACAAACTCCACATTGTAATGGATGGTTTACATCGTAAACTTCCATTATTGCTCGTCGTTCTTTTTCGATATTTTCGGTAACTGTTGTAATGTTCATGTCAGCTTTAACTTTAGTATTACAGCCATATACTTGTTTTCCATCAGCTTCAACTAAACACAATCTACAGGCAAGTGTTGGTGAACATCTTGTTAAATAACAAACAGCAGGAACAAATACATCATTTGCCCTTGCTACATTTAAAATTGATTCACCCTCTTTGGCTTGAACACTTTTACCATCAATAGTTAATGTAATCATCTCGCTCATTACGCTTCAACCTTTTCAATCTTTACTTGTTTATATTTGTATCCACCAAAAATATCCTCACTATTTTTTGTTTTTAAAATAGCAATTGTTCCTTGTAAGTTTTCATCAATTTTTAATACTCTTTTAATTTTTTCATTTTTTGATATTACGAAAACTTCATTACCATTTGATACCTTTGCTATATTTGCAAAAGTTTGACTTGTTATTAATTCATCATTTTGTTCATCTACTAATTTGTAAACTAATGTTCCATTAAATGATTTTAATTCTTCTAGTTCTTCTAAATCAAAATCTGTACAAGAATTGATTTTTTGTGCTAATTCTTCATTTAGAACAACTACATTAAAATCTGAATATTTTTTTAATATTGCAATTAATTTAGTAATATTTTCTACTCTTTCGTGATTTACTAAATCATTTCCAACAATTAATGTTTTAACTTTTGCTTCTTGCGAGTTTTCTAAAGCCTCTTCAAACTCTTCTTCCCCTGCACTACTTTCAGCACTTATGTAACCTAAGTCTAAATCATCTAAAAAAGTTTTAATTTTTTCATCACAGTTTGAAGCAAAACTATTTAATAATAAAGCACTAATTCCCTCTTCACTTCCAACTTCATATTTAATTAATTGTGTATAAAATGGTTTTAAATTAAAATTATCAATTGGATGCATATAAACAAATTTTGCGTTATTGTTTTTTACTGCTTGTTCAATAGAATCTTTAACTTGTTCATTTTCTAAAAAAGTTCCAAAAGTGATGATAAAATCACTATTTAATATCTGTTGTATTTTATTCATCTTTAGCACTTTCTTCAACCACAGCTCTTGGTTCTGGTTTTACTTTTTTTACTACTAATGTCCAATCAACTTCATTAAATTTAATAGAATTCATCAAAGTATAACCAGCTTCATAAATCACATCGGCTGATTTTTGGATATTAGAAAAATCTCCAATTTCAAACATAATAATTGCTGTCTCTTCAGGAGCAATTTGTTTATCCATTAACTCTAACATTCTTGTGTAGAAGTCATTTTTTAAGTGTCTTAAATCAAATCTTTTCATAACTTCATTCCCTATCTATCTATTTCACCAAACACGATGTTTAGGTTACCAATAATTGTAACCACATCGGCTAATTGACATCCAACTAAAAGCTCTTCTAAAATTGCTGTATGTTGAAAACTTGGGGTTCTCAGTTTCATTCTATATGCATAAGGACTTCCATCACTTACTACAAAATAACCAAGTTCTCCTTTTGGAGATTCAGTTGCAACATAAACTTCACCAACTGGTGGTCTCATACCTTGAGTTACTAAAACAAAGTGTTGCATTAAAGAGTAGTTTTGAGTCATTATTTGCTCTTTTGGAGCTGAAATATAATTTGGAGCATGAGCCATTAATTGAGTATCTGACTCTTCATACATAGGAACTAACTGTTTTAAAATTTTTGAAGATTCTCTCATTTCAGCAATACAGATTTTATATCTTCCATAAGAGTCATTAGTATGTGAAATAGGAATATCAAAATCAAGTTCAGGATAGATTCCATACGGCATCTCTTTTCTTAAATCCCATTTGATTCCAGAACCTCTTAAAATAATTCCTGAACAGCCCCAATCTTTTGCCATTTCTTGTGTAATAACTCCAACATTTTCAAGTCTCATTTTCCAGATTCTATTTTCAGTTAAAAGCCCTTCATAAGTTTTAAGTTCTGTTTCTAATACATCTAAAAATGATAAACAATCTGCTGTCCAATTAGCTGGTAAATCCAAAGGAACTCCACCAATTCTAACAGCACTATGTGTTAGTCTTGCTCCACAATAGTCCTCAATTAAGTCCATTGCATATTCTCTTTCTCTAAAACAGTAAAGGAACATAGACATTGCTCCTACATCAAGAGCGTGAGTTGCAAGCCAAAAAAGATGTGAAGTAATTCTATTTAGTTCTAAAAGCATAGTTCTAATAATTTCAGCTCGTCTTGGAGCAACAATGCCTAAAAGTTGCTCAATTGCTAAGGCATAACCGTAGTTATTTGAAGTTGCAGCGATATAATCCATTCTATCTGTTGTTGGTAAGAATTCATTATAAATCATATTCTCAGCCATTTTTTCCATACCTCTATGAAGGTATCCAATCATTGGTCTTGATTTAACAACTTCTTCACCTTGAAGTTCTAAAATAAGTCTTAATTGACCATGAGCAGATGGATGTTGTGGACCGAAGTTCACCATCATAGTATTATCATCACGCTCAAAGTGAATATTTTCAAAAAAAGGTTTTAGTCTATTTGGTTGTTGCATATTCTTACCTTCTTCTTTTTAAAACAACTGATTCTTCAGGTTTTAATTTTTTCATAATTTTTGAAGTATTCTCTTCTTGATAAGAGATATTAGTTTCAGGTTCAAACTGAGAAATATCTGTATCAAATGGAACTTCATGCCCAAGTCTTGCAAATCTTGTTGTATCGTATCTATCAATTGCAGCGGAATCTCTAAGTTCTGGCCCAATAATATCTCTAGCTTCTTTTCCAAAAATTTTGTCAACTTCGTACCAAGATGCAACTTCATCACCTTGAAGTGGATAAGTTTTTTTCAATGGATGGTCATACCAATCATCTGGCATGATAATTCTTTTTAAGTTTGGATGATTTGCTACTTTTACACCTAACATGTCATACATTTCTCTCTCTGACCAATTAGCTGACTTGAAAATTGAAGTCACAGATTCTATTGCTTCATCTTTTTGTAAAAAACATTTAACTCTTAATCTTTTATGTTTTGACATTGATAACATTTCATAAAAAATCTCATACCCATCACGAGTAGCTAAATAATCAATAGCTGACATTTCAATTAATATATCATATTCAAGTTCATTTTTTAAAAAATTCATAGCTTCAATAATTGAATTTTTATTTATGTGCAAGACTAAATGAGTATGTTCAATATAAGCATCTTTAATATTTATAAGATTTGATATTTTTTGAAAATCTTTTGAAAAAATTTCATCTGAATTTATTTCATATCTAGGAACAATAGGAGATACAAAAAATCTATCAGAAAAATAAGCTTCTTTTTGAACGCTATTTTTTGGCGTATATTTTCTCATTATACTAACCTCTTTTTCTTGTGAGCTCTAAAAATAGACTCTTTTCTAATTTTTTGTTGAAGTGTCATAAGGGCATATTGTAAAGTTTCTGGTCTTGGAGCACAGCCAGGTAGATAAATATCAACAGGAATTATTCTATCTGCACCTTGAACCGTCGCATAAGTGTTGAACATTCCACCTGTATTTGCACAGCTTCCCATAGAAATTACCCACTTAGGATCTGGCATTTGATCATATAATCTTCTCATAAATTCAGCATGTTTTTTTGTAAGAGTACCTGCAATTATTAAAACATCTGATTGTCTAGGGCTTGCCCTAAAAATTGTACCAAACCTATCAAAATCGTATCGAGATGCGCCGGTTGCCATCATCTCGATGGCGCAACAGGCCAAACCATAAGTCATCGGCCATAAAGAGTTAGAACGACCAAAATTAACTAATTTATCAATAGTTGTTAATTTAACAGCAGCCCCATTATCTTGTAAATAATTTATTTTATGCTGTGCCATTCAAGCGCTCCTTTTTTCCATGCGTATAAAAATCCGATAGCTAATAATGTAATAAATAATATCATTTCAATAAAACCAAACCATCCTAATATTTTAAAATTGATTGCCCAAGGAAACATAAATATTATTTCTACATCAAATAAAATAAATAATAATGCTGTTAAATAAAATTGCGTTGAAATACTGTTGGGTTGTTTAGTAACTTCTGGTCCACATTCGTATAGAGTAGTTTTTAATTTTTCAGTATCAAGTCTTGCAATTTTTCTACTTACAAATCTTGAAAGCCATACCGTAGCACCAAATGCACCAAATGTTACAATAAACATCACAAATGCACCAAAATAGGGATGTGCAAATTCCATATGTGTCATTAAATTTATCCTTTTAAAGCTAAAAAAGTTTATTTCAATCTACAAATATAATATCTAATTTGTAATAAATAGCCACTTATTCATAATGTAAGCAATAATATTCTAACCTGATAAAAATTAGCTTATAATTTAATCTTTTTCTAAGGATAATAATGAAATTGGTACAAAAGGAAACAATAACGCTATAGTTAAAATACCAGAGGTTTATGGGCTATTTTACTAATTTTAAATATTATCTTTAAAAGATGAAATATCTATGAAAATCTATTTTTTAATTTATATATTAGAAAAAATAATTTTAGAACAAAAAGTAGTTTTTAGAAAAATCCTACTTTTGTTTCACTGTCAAATTGACCTTTTTGCTCTTTAGTAATTTGCTCTTTAAAATTCTCAATTTTAAATAAAGGTTCATCACTAACAGCAATTTTGTAAGCTGTATTCTTAATTACTAGCTCGATTTGTCCACCTGTTAACTCATAACTAGCTAATTCTTCAATATTAAAATCTTTTTCAAGTGGTAAGTTTGCTGGTAATAGTTTTTTCCAAAGCTCTATTCTTTGGGCTTTATTTGGTTTTACAAATTCAATTTTATAATTAAATCTTCTAGAAAATGCCTTATCTAAATTCTCAAGTAAATTTGTAGTTGCAATTAGGATTCCGTCGAATCTTTCTATTTGTTCTAAAAAGATATTTTGCATTTGATTATGCATCTTATCACTACTGCTTGCACTTCCTGAAGATCTTGCACTTAAGAACTGATCTGCTTCATTTAGAAGTAAAACTGGTTCTGATTTTGTTTGAGTTCTTAAGTCATAATATTTATCAAAAATACTTCTAACATTTTTTTCACTCTCACCAATATACATTGATAAAATTTTTGAACAGTCAAAACTTAGAACATCTTTTTTAAGAGATTTTGCTAAAGCTAAAGCAGTTAAAGTTTTTCCAGTTCCTGCAACTCCATAAAATATGATTTTAGCTTCGATTCCTCTTTTTTTATCTTTAATTCCCCATTGTTTTAATCTGTTAATTACATTTTTATCAACTTGTTTTAAAAGTGCATCTAAAGTCTCTTTTGTTTTTTCATTTAAAATTACATCATCTAAAGTTTTTGTAGTTGAAATAAGTTCAAACATATCTTGTTCTTTGATAACAGTATCTAATTTAATTTTTCCAACATTTGTACTTTTTTTAGTTGGATGTGAAATTTTATATAAAACCTCATCTGGAATATAAAAATTTCTATTAATTCCACCAAAAGGAGTTAAAACTTCATCATAATCAATCAAAGCTTTTGAAACAAGAGTTGAACTCTCTTCAAGTAAACTTCTATATTTGATTTTTTCATAATCATCACTTGAGATTAATTCAATCAAAGAGTTCATATCTCTTAAACTTCCATCTCCACCTGAATATTCTTCTTTTAGTAAAGCTAAAAACAGAGTTTGTTCTTGCTCATTTAAATCATTACTTTTGAAAAAATCTTCAAGCATTATAGAATTACTTGTAACTTTGATTCTCTCTTTAATTCTATTTTCTAATAAAATTAATTTTGATTTTAATCTATTTGAACTAGGACTATTTACATCAAAGTTTTTTCTAACCACATTTAATTGTTGAGCTAAATCAATTCTAAAAAACTGATCTTGTAAGTATTCTAAATGGTCAGAGTAATTTTTAATCTCAGGAAGAACAAAATCATTACTACCATTTTCTAACATTTTTAAATACGCACTTGAAAGAGAAACACTAGAATTTATAAGTTCAAGTTTAGAAACTTCACTTAGTTTTACTTGGTCAAATGAAACTTGCACCAACCAACCAAACTCCAAAAGAGATTTTATTAAATCAAGTTTTTCTAAATGTTTATATGTTTTTAAATCATAAAATTCACCTAAAACATCAATAACTCCTAAAGTATCTCTACCATTTACATACTCTTTTGATAAATATTGTAAAATTTTAGCCTCTTCAACAGAACATTTTAGCTGTGCAAAAAAATTCGTCGACTCAACATTTTGCGCTTTTATAAAATTAATTACTTCTTTCATTCTTACTTGTGTATCCTAGTTCTTTATTTTTTCTGATATTTTTTTATAAAATTTATCTAACTCTTCTTTTTCTTTGAAAGTTATTTTATGGGTATTATTAATAACTAAATTAAGCTGATTAATTTGTAGATTATTTATATCTTTATATTTAAAAATAGTAGAATTTTCATCTATATTTACAATAAAACTGTTTCTAACTTCAACGAAAGAATCCCCACAAAAAGCCTTATATGAGCCTTTTGAATAAATATATTCTTCACATTTACTTTTTTGTAAATAATCTTTAATATAATCCAAATTTGAATGGTTATACATATTTAAAGATATAACGACAATTGTGATAAATAAAAAAAGTCCAATAAAAATCATTTAATCTCCCATTAAGGACAATATGATACAGCAATATGTCTTAACTACTTATGAATAAAAAACTTGCTAGAATTAAGCGAATTTATAAGTAACTAAAAAAGGAATCGCATGCGTAGGATAATATCTTCTTCTTTTGCTTTAATAACGCTTTGTTTATTGGGCTTAAATGGATGTGCTAATAATAATGAATTCTTAAAAACTTCATCAAATGAACTCTCTATTGCAGATGATTGTAGAAATACAAATAAACATTTCGAAATGGATTGTTATGATTTAATTTCTTACAAAAATTCTTATGCCCAATTAAGACTGGGACTTAATGCACAGTTAAGAGGTGATTTTGAAGAAGCAATACAAAGATTAAATATCTCTAAACAAAAAGGTAATTTCTATGCAAATGCACCTTTATCAGATATTTACAAAAGTGGATATGGTGTTGCTATTAATGATGAATTAGCAATGAAACTTTTAGAAGAGACTAAAGATATAGATCCTATTGCTGCGTATAAATTATATTTTTTCTATATAGATAAAAATAAAGTTGAAGATGCATTTAAACTTCTAAATTTTGCTGCTTCAAATGGAGTTAAAAGTGCCCAACAAGAACTCTCTAAAATATATAAAAGTGGTGAATATATTGAGAGAAGTACAGATAAATCTGAGTATTGGGATGAACAATATCAAGATAAATCAGATAGTTTTACAAATAAAATATATGGAATATAAATGTTAAAAAAAATCGCTCTACCAATCTTATCAGTTTTTCTATTTTCAGCTTGTTCATTAAAAATGCCAGAATTTTCTATGCCTTCATTTTTATCATTTTCGAATGATGAAGAAAAAGATGCTCTTGCACTTGAAAAAGCAAATGTTTGTCAAAAAATGGAAAATATTGATAATAAACTTTTTTGTTATAGAAAAATTGTAGATGAGAATTCATATGCTCAACTTAGACTTGGAACATATAGTGTTGAAAAAAAAGATTATAAAAAAGCTATTGAATATCTAAATCAATCAATTCAAAATAAAAATGCCTATGCAAATCTTGCTTTAGCATTTTTATATTATAAAGGTGATGGAGTTGAAAAAGATATAGATAAAGCTTTTAAACTTCTAGGTGATTCAAGTGATACTGATCCAAATGCTGCTTATCAATTATCAAGATTTTATCTTCAAGGTATAAATACAGAAGTAAATACTGATAAAGGGATTGAACTATTAGAGTTCGCCGCTTCTAAAAATATGATTGCCGCACAAAAAATGCTTATAAAAATTTACACTGAGGGTCTATTCTCTCAAGAAAAAAATGCTAAAAAAGTAAAAGAATGGCAAGATGTGATTAAAAAAGATGTAAGAGATACAAACTTTGAGGTTTATAAACTCTAAAAAAATTATCTTACTTTTTTTCTAAACCATTGAAAAAAAGTGAGATTGTATCTTCCACAATATTTTTTGTATCATACTTATTTAATAAATAACTCTCAATAAAACCATCTGACAACTTCTTAAAAAGTATTACTGTATGTTTATAATCCATATTTGAATTTGGATATAAACCTTTAAATTGTCTGAGTAAAAACTCATATATTTCTTCAACTATTCCATGATTTGAAATATCTAACTTATGAAAGAAATATGGGTCAGTTATCAAAGTTTCATCTCTATTATTATCTATTTGAATAAATATTTCATATTTACATGATAAATATAACTCAATATTTTGCATAGGATTGGTAGTTTCATTTTCTTTTAATTTATCTAAAAATGTTTGTAGCTTTAAAATCAAATACTCTAAGTATAAATCATCTTTTGAAATAAAAAGATTATAAATTGTTCCCACAGAAGTTTCAAGCTCAGCGGCTAGATGTGAGATTTTAAAATTTTTATAACCACACCTATCAAAATATGAAGCCGATGCTTTTAGATACAAATCTCTTTTTACTTTGTTTAATTCATCATTTATTTTACTTTTCATTCTTATCCAAATTTTTTTTTGAATTATAATTTAATTCATATTAAAATCTTAAATGAACACTTATTAATATTTTGAACTTAATTCATTATTAAGTATTATTGATTTAAAATCATCATATCTTAATATTTAGGATTTAAATGAGCATTAACAATAAACCACAAATTTGTATAAAACTTTTAAGAGATATAAAAACCGATGCTTTACTTATTTATGTTAAAACTGTTATTGAAGAACTTTTAGAAAATATAAAAAATGACACTTATAAAATAGATTTAGGCGTTGAAAAATTCAATAATGAAATTGAAAGAAATATAATAGAACTAAATGAAAAACTAGACAAAACAATAATAAATGCCTACGAACTAAAATCTTTTATGGCTTATCAACAAACCCGACAAGTAAATCATAAACTTCTTCCAAATGACGAAGCGTTAATCTTTTATTACAACACAATTGTAAAACAAATTGAGACTTATTTAAATGAAGGTGAGCTTTGGATTCCTGAACAAATAATTTTAGCACTTTTGAGTGAATGGATAATTGAAGAGGAAAAATCCATAACTTTTTACTCTTTTTTAAATGATTTTGATTATATAAAACTTCTTGGATTCTATGAGCTTGCTAGAAATAATGAAAAAAACCTGAACCTAAAAAAAAATATTTTAAAAATGTATCAAATTTCATCTTCAATGATAAAAAAACTCAAAAACTCAAAATATAAAATTAACTCTTCTAGAAAATCTAAATTGAGAAAAAAATGAAAAATAATATTTTAGCTGGTTTAACAGTTGGAATAATTGCCCTTCCTTTATCAATGGCTTTAGCCATTGCAACAGGAGTTCCACCACAACTTGGACTTTATACAGCCATAGTTGCTGGAATAGTTGCTGCTATTTTTGGAAGTAGTAAAATAAATATTTCAGGACCAACTGCTGCTTTTGTAGTTATTTTAATTCCAATTGTTCAAGAATTTGGGATTTCTGGATTACTAATTTGTGGACTATTATCTGGAATTATTTTGATTCTTGTGGGTGTTTTAAAACTTGGAACTTTAATTGAACTTATACCTTATCCAGTAACCGTTGGATTTACTTCTGGAATTGCAGTTGTAATTGCAACGTTTCAAATAAAAGATTTTTTTGGTTTAACCATAGAGAGTTTTAGTGGTCACTATTTAAATAAAATTTATCTGATTTTCACTTCTTTTCCTAGTTTTAAAATCTCCGAATTAGCTGTTGGATTATTTACACTTTTTTTACTAATTTTATGGCAAAAAACAAAAAGCAAAATTCCCTCAGCACTTGTTTCTTTGAGTTTTACAACAATAATCGTAGCTTTTTTTAATTCTTATTTTCCTCACATAAATATAGCAACCATTGCCTCAACTTTTCAATATAACATAGATGGAATACAAGGTAGTGGAATTCCACCAATTCCTTTACAATTTTCACTACCATGGAGTTTTTTTAAACCAGAAGATATTACTTTAGATTTATTTTATAAACTTCTTCCACATAGTATTGCAATTGCAATTTTAGGTGCATTAGAATCCCTTTTATGTGCAGTAATAAGTGATGGAATGACAGGAAATAAAACAAATCCAAATAAAGAATTAATAGGACAAGGAATAGCAAATATAGTCGTTCCATTTTTTGGTGGAATTCCAGCAACTGCTGCAATTGCTAGAACTGTTGTAAATATAAAAGCAGGTGGAACTTCAAAACTAGCTTCAATTGTTCACTCTTTATTTATTTTATGCTCAATTATGCTTTTGTCTCCATATTTATCATATTTACCTATGGCTTCACTTTCAGCATTACTTTTAGTTGTTGCTTGGAATATGTCAGAAGTTAAACACTTTACAAATATCATAAAAGTTGCACCCAAAAATGATGTTTATGTACTTTTAACTTGTTTTTCTTTAACTGTATTATTAGATATGCAAATTGCAGTTGCAGTGGGAATTGGTTTAGCTTCAATTTTATTTATAAAAAGAACTATTGATTTATACTCTATTGAGCTTGTAAATACAAAACTTACAGTGCATCCTGATATTCCTGAAAACATCTCAATTTACGATATAAATGGCCCAATGTTTTTTGGAGCTGCTCAAAATGCTTTAAAAACTCTTTTAAATACAAAAGAAGATATTGATGTTGTAATTTTAAATATGCAAAATGTAACAATGATTGATATGACAGCGATGGTTGCCCTTAAATCGATAGTTGATACTTTTAAAAGTAGAAATAAAAAATTGATTTTTTCAGGTTTAAATGAAAGAATTTTAAGAAAATTAATAAAAGCAAAATTTACTTTTGATGATATTAATTTAAAAAGTTTTAATAATATAAACGATTCAATTGCTTATTCAAAAACCATAATATAAAAGTAAAATTTACTTTTATATTACCGCATCAACTTCAAAATCAAAATAGTCTTTTATATTACTAGATATAAAATCTTTATAATCCTTTGAAAAAATCTCATAATTCAAAGGAATTATCTCATTTGCCAAACTCACTTTTTTATAATCCAAATCCAAAAGATGAGGAAATTTTTTTGTTAACTCTTTAACTGTAATTGAAGTATCAAAGTCATCAGGATCAAATGGAACTTTTGTTTTATTTTTCACGGAATTGCCTTAAAGAGTTTTTTATACTCTATACACATATCATTCCCTTAAAAATCATTTCTCTACATAAAGTAATAATAAGAATTAAATCCTTTCTATAATAAAAAAGTTTTTAAATCTTCAAAAACCTCTTTTTGTTCTTTATCAGATAAGTTTATATATTTTAAAGTCATAGAAGTAAACATTGCTTCTGAAAATAAAAAAGCTAATCTTAACTTTTTACCTTCATCTGTATTTGTATCAATTGATTCTAAGGCGCTACTATGCCAATCTTGTAATCCTTCAAAAACAGATTTATCTTGTAAAAGGATAGTAATGACTTTAGATATTTTATCCAATTCTTCATTGCTATTGTACTTTGAAATATATTCAATATGTGCTTTTAATTCAGAGTATTTTAAACTAGTATCTTTTGACAAAATTTTTATTTGATGATTATAATCATCTTCATTCTTATCAAAAACAGCTTTTATCATATCTTCTTTATTACCAAAAATGTACTGAACACCTCCTATTGAAATATTTGCTTTTGCTGCAACTTTTCTAATACTTAAACCAGAAAGTCCTTCACTTAAAATAATATCTTCAATAATGTTTATCAAATGATTTTTATCTATTTTGTTTTTTGTACTCAATTTATAACTCCTATATAATTTGCATAATATTTAATTAAAATTTAATATTACTTTAAATACTATTCTAGACATTCAATACATACGTATGTATTATAAAGGTTAAATAATGTATTTTTACTTAAAAAAGATATTTTTATTGTTATTTACTATTTTATTGCTTGGATGCAATGATGAAGGAAATAGTAATTTTTCAATGGAACAACAAGAAATTGAAGTTGGATATATAACACTAAAAAAAGAAGAAGTTCCATTACAACAAGAATTATCAGGAAGAATAAAAGCTATTTACAAATCAGAAGTAAGGCCACAAATTGATGGAATTATAAAAGAACAACCTTTCAAAGAAGGAAGTTATGTAAAAAAAGGTGATATTTTATATGTAATTGATTCAGATTCATATGAAGCGATTTATGAAGAAGCTTTAGCAACATTAAAAAGTTCAGAAGCAAACTTAATTACACTAAAATTAAAGAATGAGAGATATGCAGAATCTGTAAAGTTTAATGTAATATCAAAACAAGAAGCAGATGATACCAAAGCTGCTTATTTACAAGCAATTGCTTTGGTTGAACAAAATAAAGCTTTAGTAAAAAGTGCTAAAATCAATTTAGATAGAACAAAAATAAAAGCACAAGTTTCGGGATTTATTGGAATATCAAATTATACTGTGGGAGCCTTAGTCTCGCAAAATCAAACAAATGCATTAACTACAATAAGAGATACAACTAAAGTTTATGTAGATTTAAGTCAGTCTAATAATCAATTATTTAAATTAAAAAAATTAAATAAAGATACTATGAAAGAAAATGATATAGATGTAAATATTATTTTACCTGATGATACTATATATAAACATACTGGAAAACTTAAACTTCAAGAAATATCAGTTGATGAAGATACTGGATATGTAACTTTAAGAGCAGAATTTCCAAATCCAGATGGAGAATTATTAGATAATATGTTCGTAAATACGATAATTGAAAGTGGTAATTCTAATGCTTTTTTAGTTCCTCAACAAGCTGTTACTTTAGATGCAAAATCTAATTATATTGTTACTACTATTCAAGAAAACAATACTATTCAAACAAAAAAAATAACAGTAATAAGAGCAATTGCCAATAAATGGCTTGTAACAGATGGTATTTTACAAACAGATAAAATTATAATTGAAGGCTTAAATAAAATAAATGAAAAAAGTATTGTTATTCCAAAAGATGTTAACAATTTATATGAAAATAACTTAAAAGAAGAAATGAAATGATAGCTCGTTTTTTTATTAATCACCCTATTTTTGCTTGGGTTATATCTTTACTTATAATGCTAATAGGAATACTTTCTATTAAAAATTTACCTGTAGAACAATATCCAGATATTGCTCCACCAACAATTAATATCCAAGCAACCTACTCAGGTGCATCAGCTAAATCTATTGAAAATAGTATTACTCAAATCATTGAACAAGAATTAACAGGGTTAGATGGTTTATTATATTTTTCTTCAACTAGTCAAACAGGAACTTCAAGTATAAATGTTGTATTTGAAAAGGGAATAGATCCAGATATTGCACAAGTTAAAGTAAACAATAAAATACAACAAGTACTGCCAAGGCTTCCTGAAGATGTTAGAAGAGAAGGAGTTACTGTTACAAAATCACAAGATGATTTTCTTATGATACTTAGTATATACGATGAATCAAATAAATCTAATGAAAGTGATATATCAGATTATTTAATTAGTAATATAAAAGATGGTCTTTCAAGAGTTGAAGGAGTTGGAGGAATTGAACTTTTTGGGGCAGAATATGCAATGAGAGTTTGGATAGATCCTAAAAAACTAAAATCTTATAATTTAATGCCTTCTGATATTAATAGTGCAATACTAATACAAAATGCACAAGTATCCGCAGGAAGTATTGGTGCAAGACCTCAAATCCAAGAGCAAGAATTAAACGCAGATGTGGTATCAAGAAATAAGTTAGAAAATGTAAAAGAGTTTGAAAATATTGTTATAAAAAGTAATAAAAATGGAGCAAATGTTCTTTTATCCGATGTAGCAAAAGTTGAATTAGGAAGTAATGATTACTCCTTTATATCAAAGAATAATGGTTTTCAAGCAAGTGGTATAGGAATAAAATTATCTGCTGGTTCGAATGCAGTAAATACTGCAAAAAAAGTTAAAGAATATCTATCTTCATTTGAAGATTCTTTACCAAGTGGCTACAAAATTTCATATCCATATGATACAACTATTTTTATTGAAGAATCTATAAAAGAAGTTGTAAAAACACTTTTTGAAGCAATATTTTTAGTAGTTGTTGTAATGTTTGTTTTTTTAAATAGTTGGAGAGCAACTATAATTCCTGCTATTGCTGTGCCTGTTGTATTACTTGGAACATTTGCTATTTTAAATTTTTTAGGATTTTCTATAAACTCTTTAACCTTGTTTGCGATGGTATTATCTATTGGTTTATTAGTTGATGATGCCATTGTTGTAGTTGAAAATGTTGAAAGAAATATGAGAGAAAAGAATCTTTGTGCAAAAGAAGCAACAATTATTTCTATGAATGAAATAACAAGTGCATTAATTGGTGTTGCTACTGTTCTTTCTGTTGTATTTTTGCCTATGATATTTTTTAGTGGTTCAACGGGAATCATCTATAAACAATTTGCAGTTACGATTATCTCTTCAATGGTTTTATCTGTAATTGTGGCATTAACTTTATCTCCTGCTATTTGTGCAACATTTTTAAAACCTCATAATCCAAATAAAAAAAAGAGTGGTCTCATTTTTTGGTTCAATAAGAAATTTGATAATTTAGCAAAAAAATATAAAAGAGGTGTTTTTAAATTTGTAAATAGTCCTATAAAGTCACTTGCTGCTTATATGGTAATAATAGTTGTAAGTATTTTATTTTTTATAAAATTACCTACAGGATTCTTACCATCAGAAGATCAAGGTGATTTAATGATTCAATTTACACTTCCAGCAGGTGCTAGTGCAACACGTTCTGAAAATGTTGAAAAAATAATAAGAAATTATTTTTTAAATGAAGAAAAAAGTAATGTTAACTCTATTTTTTCTATTGTTGGATTTACATTTACTGGGAATGGACAAAATGGAGGAATGGGATTTATAGAGTTAAAAAATTGGAATCAAAGAGATGGTATAGAAAATAAAGCAGATGCCATTGCAAATAGAGCAATGATAACTTTTACAGATAATAACTCAAAATATTTTATAAGAGATGCAGAAGTGTTTGTAATGAATTCAGCTTCTGTTCCAGGGCTTGGAAATACAGATGGTTTTGAATTTCAACTACAAGCTGGTTCAAAAATGACAAGGGAAGATTTACTCTTAGCAAAAAATTCTTTATTAGAGACAGTAAGTTTAAGTGAGTTAATAGAAGGAGGAAGAGTTGAGGGAACAGAAGAAACTCCACAATTAAAACTTGATTATGATAAAAAAAAGATATTTTCATTAGGACTATCTTATGATGATATTGATAATACACTAAATACAGCTTGGGCCGGTTCCTATGTTAATGATTTTATTGATAAATCAAGAGTTAAAAGAGTTTATGTACAAGCAGATGCACAATATAGAGCTAAACCTGAAGATATATATCAATGGAGTGTTAGAAATAATGAAAATGAAATGGTATCTTTTGAAGAATTTACTAATATATCATGGCAACCAACTGAAAAATCACTAACACGATATAACGGCTTGGCCTCTTATTTGTTTCAAGGGAAAGCTAGTTATGGAGTAAGTTCAGGGGTTGCAATGGATGAAATGGAAAAATTAGCAAAAACCAATAATCCAGATACTAGATATTCATGGAGTGGATTATCTTATCAAGAGAAGCTAGCAGGTGGCCAAGCTATTTATTTATATATATTATCTTTAATAGTAATATTTTTATGTTTAGCCGCTTTATATGAAAGTTGGAGCATCCCTCTTTCTGTACTGTTAGCTGTACCATTAGGAATTATTGGTGCGGTTTTAGCAGTTTATTTTAGAGGATTAAATAATGATGTATATTTCCAAGTTGCTCTTTTGACAACTATTGGGCTTGTTGCAAAAAATGCAATATTAATTGTTGAATTTGTTGAAAGTTCATATAAAAAAGGAGAATCTTTAGTTTCATCCGCAGTAGAAGGGGCAACTTTAAGATTTAGACCTATAATTATGACTTCTTTAGCTTTTATTGCAGGTATTATTCCTTTGGCATTATCAACGGGAGCTGGAGCAAATAGTAGAATTTCAATAGGTACTGGAATTATTGGAGGAACACTAACAGCAACTATTTTAGCAATATTTTATGTTCCACTTTTATTTATTTTGATTAAAAAAATATTTACACCCCAAAGCGAACAAGCGAAGCTTGTAAGAAAAAAAGAGCAAAAAGGTATAGAAAATGTTTAAATTTTTATTTATATTAATAAATATTTTTATCTTTACAGGTTGTAGTTTAAAGCCAGAAATTGAATATAATGATTCAATAATACCAACAGAATTGAAAAATAGTTTAGATAAAAATAGTAATTTAGAATATATACAACCAAGTTGGGAAAATTTTGTCAAAAATGATAAGTTAAAAGAATTGATTAAAATAGCTTTAGAAAATAATAGAGATTTAAAAATAGCAATTTTAAACATAGAAGCAGCAAGAGCCACGTATAGAATAGAAGAATCAAAATATTTTCCTACTATTGAAGCAATCGCAAGTAATACAAACTCTAGAGATATTACATCTAATAATACAGAAATATCTCGTACATATTCAACAAAATTTGGAGCTTCTTATGAACTTGATTTATTTGGAAAAACAAGAAGTTTAAATGACTCTGCATTACAGAACTATTTAGCTACAAAATATGCAGCAACTTCAACAAA
Source organism: Arcobacter venerupis (assembly GCF_013201665.1). NCBI lineage: Bacteria > Pseudomonadati > Campylobacterota > Epsilonproteobacteria > Campylobacterales > Arcobacteraceae > Arcobacter > Arcobacter venerupis. The sequence continues at coordinate 3,023,669 of NZ_CP053840.1, forward strand.
GATTAGTCTAATATCAGAAGTTATTAATATTTGGAATACTCTTTGTGCAAATACTGAACATTTAAAAATATTAGAAGATAGTATTAAAAATCTAAAATTATCATATGAATTAACACAAAAGAAATTTGATATGGGAATTATTTTAATTGATGATGTTCTTACTGCAAAAACGAGTTTAAAAGAAGCCGAAGTTAACTTATTTAATCAAAGAACAATTATTGAAAAAAATAAAAATACTTTAGAACTATTAATATCAACAACTATTCCTAAAAAATTGATACCAGATGGTTTTGAAGAGAATGAAAAGAGTTTAATGCTAATACAAGCTGGAATTTCATCAAAAGTGTTATTTTCACGCCCTGATATTATCCAAGCAGAATATAATTTAAAAGCAAAAAATGCAAATATAGGTGCTGCTAGAGCTGCATTTTTTCCTTCAATTACTTTAACAGCAGATTATGGTCTTGCAAGTACTTCTTTGAGTTCATTATTTAATGGAAATTCACAAACTGTATGGTCTTTTATTCCAAGTATAAATTTACCTATTTTTAAAGGTGGAGAAAATAAAGCAAATTTAGATTATGCAAAAACTCAACAAAAAATAGCTCTTGCTCAGTATGAAAAAACTGTACAATCAGCATTTAAAGATGTATCTAATGATTTAATTGAAAGAGCAAATATAAGTAAACAGTTAAATGCGCAAGAAGACTTAGTAAATACAGCAAAAAAAAGTTATGAAGTATCTTTAAATTCATATAAATATGGATTAGGAAATTATTTAAATGTATTAATTTCACAAAAAAAGTTTTTTGATTCACAAAGAGCTTTAGTAGATACTAAACTAAGTGAATTAATTAATAGGGTAAGTTTATATACTTCTTTAGGAGGCAATGAGAAAATAGATTAAATCTATTTTCTTCACTATTTAACAAAACTGTATAAAGTCTCTATTTCTTGCGCCCAAATCTCTTCATTTATCGTTTCCAATACAAGAGGAATATCATCCATTCTTTCATCATTCATTATAAATTTAAAAGCATCCCAACCAATTTTTCCATCACCTAAAGAATCGTGTCTATCAACCCTGCTTCCAAGTTCTGGTTTTGAGTCGTTTATATGCATTCCCATTAAATATTCTCTTCCTACAATTGAATCAAACTCATTCCAAGTTTTATCATAAGCTTCACGTGTTCTTATATCATAACCAGCTGTGAACATATGACAGGTATCAATACAAACACCAACTCTGCTTTTATCTTCAATTTTGTCAATAATATAAGCTAAGTGTTCAAATTTGTATCCAAGGTTACTTCCTTGACCTGCTGTATTTTCAATTACAAGTTTTACATCATTTGTAATATCTATGGCTCTATTCATACTTTCTGCAATATTATTTAAACACTCTTCTTCAGATATTTTTCTTAAATGGCTACCTGGGTGAAAATTTAATCTATCAAGTTTTAGAATTTCACATCTTTGTATTTCATGTACAAAACCGTCAAATGATTTAGCTCGTGCTTCAAGTTCTGGATGACCTAAATTTATTAAATAACTATCATGGGGCAAAATATGTTTTGCTTGAATTCCTGATTTTTCTAACTCTTTAAACCATTTATCAATTGTTTTTGTATCTAACTCTTTTGCAGTCCATTGTCTTTGATTTTTTGTAAATAAAGCAAAAGCTTTTGCTCCAATTGCCATAGCATTTATTGGTGCATTATAAACTCCACCACTAGCACTTACATGTGCTCCAACATATTTCATATTTATTCCTATTTTTCTAAAATTACCCTATTCTACAAAAATAGAACTTTAGAACTAAATTAAATAAATATTTTATTAAATAATAATTCTAACTTAATTAGTTATTAATCTACAGAAAGTGTCATTTAGGTACACAAATTGCATGAAAAGAAAAACTTTTGTTCATTTTTATTTTCTAATTAATTGTTTAAGTATACAATAGCAAATAATTTTGAAGTCTAATAATCGCTACATTAGGGCTATAATTTTTTAGTATCATTTGCCCCTTAGCTATTAAAATAAAAATGACATTTCAAGCACACAGTAATATATAAAAGGATAAAGCCTTATGAAAAAAGTGGTAATAATTGGTGGTGGATATGCAGGTATTTATGCATTAAGAGAGTTGGTAAAAAACAAGAAGATAAAGATTACTTTAATTGATAAACATACATACCATAATTTACAACCCGAAGTTTATGATTTAATTGCCAATAAATCTAACTTTGCGGACGTAACGATTGATTTAACAACATTATGTTTAGGGTTTAATCATCATCACTTAGAATACAAAAATCTAAAAGTTAGAAAAATTGACCAAGTTGCAAATAAAATTTATACAGAAGAAGAAGAGATTGTAGAATTTGATTATTTAATAATGGCAGCTGGTACAAGAACTTTTTTCCCACCAAGTATTCCTGGCCTTAATAATGCAGATGACATCAAAAAACTTCATAGAGCAATTACATTTAAACAAAGTTTTGAACAACAACTATTCAAAAAAATCAGAGATGAAGCAAAACAGTGTGAAGATACTAAAATTGTAGTTGTTGGAGCTGGTTTATCTGGAGTTGAAATTGCAGCTGAAATGGCTTATTATTCAAATAAATTCTTCGAAAGGGGAAATTTTTCGTGCGATAACTTAAAAATCTCTCTTATTAGTAGTTCGGTTACTATTCTTCCTGGTCTTTCTCAACAACTTATTAGTATTTCTCAAGAAAGATTAAAATCTCTTGGAATTAAAATCATTACAAGTACAAAACTTACAAAAGTTGAAGATGGTTACTGTTATTTCTCTAATGGAACAAAAATAAATCATTCATTTGTAATTTTTACAGGAGGAATTGAAGCTTCAACAATTACTGCTGAGTTAGAAGATGTTGCAAAAAATGGTAGAGGTCAAATTATAGTTAACGAGTATCTACAAACTGATAAATACGAAAATATTTTTGCCATTGGTGATATTGCTGAAATTAGAAATGCAAAAGGTGAAATAATGCCACCTAATGTTACAGTTGCTAGAATTAGTGGTACTGATGCTGGTAAAAATGTTTCTAATATGATTTCAGGTAAAAAAATGATTAAATCTAATCCTAAATTAGATGGTATATTAATTGCTCTTGGTGGAAAATATGCTGCTGGTGATTTATTTGGATTAGTAACTGTAAAAGGAAGGATTGCGTATGCTATTAAAAAATATGTATTTAGCTCTTATAGTAAACCTCTCTTAAAACTTATTAAAGTTGGTTATAACAAACTGAAAAAATTATAATCGACTCTTTTGTCTTTTTTAAAAAATTATTTTCTTCAAATCTTTAATTATAAATTTTGTAATTAAAGGTTTACAACAATACTTTAATTAAATATTATATATAATATTTAATTATTTTAAGAATGAGTGATAATGAAAAAGAAAATAACCTATAATAAACTTATATTAAAAATAATTCTTATCACCCTTACTTTTTCCTTGACTATAGCTTTTGTTTATACTCATTACATGAAAAAAGAAGCTATTGAGAAATTATCAAAAGTAGACGCAAAAAAAACAACTGAACTTATCTTTCAAACTTTGTATTCAGCAATGGAGAGAGGTTGGACTAAAGATGATTTAAATAGCATTATTGCTAGAGTAAATACGGTTGATAAAAATATGATTGTAAATGTATATAGAGGAGAAGAAGTTGCCAAACAATTTGGAGATATTCAAAAAGATTCAAATGCCAGAAAAACTGATTCTTCTGTACAATCTGCCCTTGCAAAAAATGAAGTATTAAATATCATAGATGAATCAACGATTGAATATTATTATCCAATAATTGCAAAAGAAGAGTGTTTAAAATGTCATACACAAACCCAAGAAGGTAATGTTTTAGGAGTAATAAATATTCTTTACCCAATTGATGACTTAAAAATTTCTCTTTCATCAATTATTAATTTTTTTATCTTATTTATAATTTTATTCTCAATTGTAATTTTTATAGCTTTATTTATAGAGTTTGACAGGCATCTAGTAAAACCAATTAAAAACTTTATCGCTAATATTAACTATATTTCTAATAATAAAGATATTACAAAAAGAGTTGGTACAAATAACGAAATTACTGAAATTGATTCGATGCAAAGTGTATTTAACAATATGTTAGATTCATTAGAATATCAGTTCTATCATGATGAATTAACTACTCTTCCTAATAGAAAAAAACTAATAGAAACTCTTTCTTCTGATAAAGACTCTATTTTAATGATTATAAATATTGATAAATTTCAACATATAAATGATTTATATGGAGATAAAATTGGAAATGATATTATAAGAAATACAGCAAATATTATAAAAGATAATGTATCAAAAGAAGCTATTTTATTTAAACTTCATGCTGATGAATATGCAATTTATCAGCCAAGTGATGTTATTTATGAGGAGATTAAAGATCTTGCTTTGCATCTTGCTAATTGTATAGAGAATCACACTTTTATTATAAATGAAAATGAAATTTATGTAAATGCAACTATTGGTGTGGCGTATGGAACTTCATTTTTATTGCATAATGCAGATATGGCTTTAAAATTAGCGAAAAAAACGAGGAAGAAATATCTGATTTATAACTCATCTATGAATATTGAACATGAATATGCACAAAATCTAAAATGGTCTAAAAAAATAAAAGATGCAATAGAAAATGATAAAATTGAACCACTATTTCAACCAATTGTAGATACAAAAACTTCAAAAATTGTAAAATATGAAGCACTAATAAGAATGATTGATGAAGATGGAGAGTACGTTGCTCCTATACATTTTTTAGAATTAGCTAAAAAAAATAAACTTTATCCTAAACTTACGAAAATAGTTATTGAAAAGACTTTTAATATTTTTAAAAATATTGATGCTCAAGTATCAATTAATCTATCTGTTCAAGATATTTTAAACGAAGATGTATATTCAACTATTATTCAAAAACTACATGAATATAAATTGGGTGACAAGATTGTATTTGAACTTATTGAATCAGAAGGTATTGAAAATTTCGATGAAATTATTGAGTTTATCTCTGAAGTAAAAAAAACAGGTGCAAAAATATCAATAGATGATTTTGGAACTGGTTACTCAAATTTTGAATATATAATGAAACTAAAAGTTGATTATATAAAAATTGATGCTTCTATGATAAAAGATATTGATAAAAATATAAATTCACAAATGGTTACAGGAACTATTATTGATTTTGCAAAAAAAATGGATATTCAAACAATTGCAGAATTTGTTCATTCGCAAAGTGTATTTGAAGTAGTAAAAGAAATGGGGATAGATTTTGCACAAGGTTATTACTTTGGAAAACCTCAAAAATTAAGTTAATTAGAAAAAGGAGAAAAATGCATAAAAATCGTTTTACAAGAGTTGGATTTATTCTTGCAGCTGCTGGAAGTGCAGTTGGGCTTGGGAATATATGGAAATTTCCATATATAACAGGAGATAATGGAGGAGGAGTTTTTGTATTAGTTTATCTAGCAACTGTTTTTCTAATTGGTATGTCAATATTTATTGCTGAAGTTTTACTCGGAAGTAATGCACATAAAGATGGGGTATCAACCTTTGAAACCCTTGCTCCAAAAGGTAAAAAATATTGGAAATATTCAGGTTTTACTTTTTTAACTGGTTTTATGATTTTAACCTTTTATTCAGTAGTAATTGCTTGGATTTTTAATTATATTGTTCTTTCATTAACAGCATTACCTGCAAGTTTTAAAGATTCAGAAACTTTATTTTTAGGTTTTCTAAAGAATGATATTTATACTCAACTTATTTATTACACATTAACGTTTATACTTATTGCTTTGACTATTGCAAAAGGTATTAAAAAAGGTATTGAAAAATTAAACAATATATTAATGCCAGCACTTATGTTAATTTTACTTGGTTTACTTATTTATTCAATTCAATTAGATGGATTTATGAAAGCTGTTGATTTTATGTTTTATCCAAATTTTGAGAAATTTAAATCAGGTTCGATTATCGTAGCAGTTGGACATGCATTTTTCACATTATCAATTGGTATGGTTACAATTCTAACTTATGCTGCTTCTTTAGATAAAGATGTAAATATTGTAAAGGCATCTATTTGGGTTGTAGTAATGGATACTTTAATTGCTATTGTTGCTGGGTTAATTATCTTTTCTATAACTTTTACCGCTGGTCAAGAACCAAGTAAAGGAGCTGGACTTGTATTTATAACATTACCTGCAATTTTCTTTGAAATGGGAACTATTGGTATTTTTTTATCATTCTTATTTTTTGTGGCCTTAGCATTTGCAGCCATTACCTCAGCTGTTTCAATACTAGAACCAACAGTAATGTATTTAGTTGAGAGAAGAAATATTGAAAGAAAAAAAGCAACTTATGGAGCTGCTTTATTTGCTTATGTTATTGGAATTGTAGTTTTACTATCAAATACTGCTGTTTTCTCAGAAAGTTTAACATTTGGAAGTAAAAATCTTTTTGACTGGTTTGACTTTATCAGTTCTGCAATCTTAATGCCACTTGGTGGAATTGCTGTAGCAATCTTTGTTGGGTATATTCTTGATAAAGAAGTTGCAAGAAATGCTATTGTACCACACACAGGAGAAAAATTTTATAATATCTGGTTATTTATAATGAGATATGTAGCGCCTATTTCCGTGTTTATTATAATGCTAAAAGAGATAGGAATAATCACTATATAATTAGAAAGACTAGTTTTCTAGTCTCTTCTAATTTTTATTAAAATCCCGTTTTCTGTATCCCTGTGAATAACTTCTTTTTCATTTCGTTCAAATAACTCTTTTAAAAAGTTATCAGAATATGTTGAAGATAAATTCTCTTTATTAAAAGTTTTTAAATCTTGACATTTAAAAGTACTTCTACAAACTTTGTCTTCATAGATTTTCATATCTAAAACAGCAGTTCCTGCTGTAAAAATCTGTACTTGTGTGTAATCTTTATATTTGTAAATAAAACCTTTATCATAAAACTTCATTTGAGGAGTTTTGATTAAAATTGTAGCACTTGATGAGTTAAGTTGTGGGTCATTTGTACCTAAACATCCACTAAAAATGAATATAGAAAAAATGAGAATAAATAAATTTTTTATAGCTAATCCTTTGTTTTGAAAACTTTTACTATAATTATATCAAATTATATAATTAAAGGTTTTATATTGCTAGTTCATATTTGTTGCGCAGTTGATAGTCACTATTTTTTAGAAAGAATTAAAGAAGAATTTCCACAAGAAGAGTTAGTAGGTTATTTTTATGACCCTAACATTCATCCTTATAGTGAATACAGATTAAGATATTTAGATGTTGAATACTCATGTAAAAAATTGGGTATAAAATTAATAGAAGGTGCTTATAACCTAGAAGAGTGGTTAAAAAAAGTAAAAGGAATGGAGCATTTACCTGAAAAAGGTGATAGATGTACAGTTTGTTATGATGATAGACTCGATACAACAGTTCAAAAAGCAGTTGAATTAGGACATAATAAATTCACAACAACACTTTTGATTTCTCCAAAAAAATCTCAAGAAAAATTAGAAAAAATTGGAAACAATCTTTCATCACTTACAGGTTTAGAGTTTATTTATAGAGATTATAAAGCTGGAAATGGAGCAGAAATCCAAGGTCAAAAAGTAAAAGAGAACTCTCTTTATAGACAAAATTATTGTGGTTGTTTATTTGGACTTAGTGCCCAGAGAGTTGCTCAAGATAAGATAATGGATGAGATGTTTAATCCAATTTCAAATCAAATATTGCCAGAGTCAATAGAAGAAAGACTTGAACTTTATAAAAAAAGAAATGAGTTAGAAGAACTAGGATCTGATTATAAAATCATTAAACAGAGATTTTTAAATTATAGACTTTTAGGAGCAAAAGTTATCATTGCAAAAAAAATTGTTCCATCATATATTTTATGTTATTCAACAATAAATAGAAATAAAACAAACGGAAGAATTGAGTATGAAAAAGATGGAATAAACTACTTAAATAGAGATGAAGTTAAAATCATTGATATTACAACATTTAATCTATTCGCTTCAACTTCATACAAAGATGTAAAAGAGCTTATGTACAATCCACTAACATTCAAACAAGAGTTAGAAGTACGAAATCAGATTCTAAAGAATCCTTATGATTTAAGTGCAATTATTATTCTTGATGAAATTAAAAATGAAAAATATGAAATAGAAATAAACTCAGAAACATATGAAGATATAAAAGAAGAGATTATATGAAACTTCTTGTATGTGCTATGGAAACTTCATCAAATGTCCACTTAAAAGAGTTAAAAAAGTACTTATCTAATGATATTGAACTTGTTGGAGTTTTTGATAAAGAGCTTGGAAATCCCTTATATGACTTAACATCATTAGCAATTATGGGATTTGTTGATGCTCTTAAAAAACTTAGATTCTTTTTTAAATTAAGAGATGAATTAGTTGAATTAGCACAAGATTGTGACAAAGTTTTACTAATGGATAGTTCAGGATTTAATCTTCCTTTAGCCAAAAAGCTAAGGGAAACTTATCCAGATAAAGAGATTATATATTATATTCTTCCACAAGCTTGGGCTTGGAAAAAAGGAAGAGTAAAAAAATTAGAAAAATATTGTTCAAAACTTTGCTCAATCATTCCTTTTGAGAGTGAAATTTATAATGATAAAAATAAAATCACATACGTTGGACATCCTCTACTTGATGAAATAAAAGAGTTTAAAAATGAGTTAATTCCAACAAATAAAATTGCTTTTATGCCAGGAAGTAGAAAAACTGAAATTACAAATTTAATGCCTATTTTTAAAGAATTAATCAAGAAAATTCCAAATAAAGAGTATATTTTAATAATTCCAGCAAAATTTGACAAAGAATACATAAATAAAATTTATGGAGATATTTCAAACTTTACAATTTCAAGAAATGCTCACGAAACTCTACAACAAAGTGAATATGCTTTTATTTGTTCAGGGACAGCTACACTTGAAGCAGCACTAATTGGAACACCATTTACACTTTCATATATTGCAAAAAAATTAGATTTCTTTATAGGAAAACTTTTTGTTAAATTAAACTATGTTGGTCTTGCAAATATCTTTTTTGAAAAAATGGGAAAAAATCCCTTACATAGTGAATTTTTACAAAAAGATGTAACCCTTGAAAACCTATTAAATGATTATCAAAACATGGATAAAAAATTATTTTTTGATAATTCTAAAATGTTAAGGGAATATCTAGGAAATGGAAGTTCTCAAAATGTGGCAGAGATAATTCAAAACTAATTTTTTTTTAGATATAATATTTGTCATTCAATAAAAAATCAGGATATTATATGTTAGATATTACACAAATTCAAGAGATTCTTCCTCATAGATACCCAATGTTACTTGTGGACAGAATTACAGATATGGAACTTAAGAAATCGATAAAAGGTTTCAAAAATGTTTCTATATCAGAACCAGCTTTTCAAGGACACTTTCCAGGTCATCCAATTTATCCAGGTGTATTAATTTTAGAAGGTATGGCTCAATGTGGTGGTGTTTTAGCTCTTAAAAGTTCTGATTTATCAGACGAAGAGATGAAAAAGAAAGTAATCTATTTTATGAGTATAGACAAAGCAAAATTTAGAACTCCTATAAAACCAGGAGATAGATTAGATTACGAATTAGAAGTTGTTAGAATGAAAAGTTCTTTAATGACTTTAATAGGAAAAGCCTATGTTGATGGAAAATTAGCAGCAGAAGCAGAATTAAAAGCTATGATAGTTGATAAATAATAGGCAAATAAATGAACAATATTCATAAAACAGCAATAATTGAAGAAGGTGCAATATTAGGTGATAATATCACTATTGGCGCTTTTACAATTATTGGAAAAGATGTTAAAATTGGTGATGGAACTGTGATTCATTCACACACACTAATAGAAGGAAAAACTACTATTGGTAAAAATAATCAAATTTTTTCTCATGCTAGTATAGGAAGTATTCCTCAAGATTTAAAATTCAATGGAGAAGATGTTGAATTAATTATTGGAGACAATAATAAAATAAGAGAATTCACTCTGTTTAATCCAGGAACTATTGGTGGTGGTTCAGTTACTAAAATTGGAAGTAATAACCTATTTATGGGATATACTCATGTTGCCCATGATTGCATTATTGGAGACAATTGTATATTTGCAAATGGAGCAACATTAGCAGGTCATGTTGAGTGTGCTGACTTTGTTGTTGTTGGAGGATTAACTCCAATTCATCAATTTTGTAAATTAGGAACTCAAGTAATGGTTGGTGGGGCATCAGCTGTTGCTCAAGATATTCCTCCATTTTGTTTAGCAGAAGGAAATAAAGCAGTTTTAAGAGGTCTTAACTTAACAGGATTAAGAAGAAGATTTGAGAATAGAGAAGATATAGATGCTATAAAATCAGCATATAAAGAACTATTTGAATTAGGAAAACCTCTTCAAGAAGTTGCACGTGAATTATTTGAAACAAATGAAAATAAACATGTTAAAGAATTAGCTAGTTTTGTATTAAATACAAAACGAGGTATTCCTTTTAACAGAAAGTAAGATAGGTAGAAAATGAGTAAGATTATATGTGATTTTTGTGGAGCAACGGATACGAGAGATAATCCCGTAATAGCTGGAGATAATGCTTGTATTTGTAAAGCTTGTATAACAGCAGCAAATGAAATTATGAATGGGAATCATCCAGACGAACAAGGTGATAATAAAATCACTCCAGCAGAAGCTAAAGAGATTAAAATTAAAACTCCTGCTGAACTAAAAAAAATATTAGATGAGTATGTAATTGGTCAAGATAGAGCTAAAAAAGTTTTATCAGTTGCAGTGTACAACCATTATAAAAGAATTTTTAGACATAATGAAATTGATGATGATACAGAATTAAATAAATCAAATGTACTTTTAATTGGACCAACTGGTTCAGGGAAAACACTACTTGCTCAAACTATTTCTAAATATCTTGATGTCCCACTTGCAATTGCAGATGCAACAAGTTTAACAGAAGCTGGTTATGTTGGTGATGATGTTGAAAATGTTGTAACAAGACTTGTTCAAGCAGCTGATGGAGATATTAAAAAAGCAGAAAGAGGAATTATTTTCATTGATGAAGTTGATAAAGTTGCTAGAATGAGTGAAAACAGATCAATTACGAGAGATGTTTCAGGAGAGGGTGTTCAACAAGCTTTATTAAAAATTGTTGAGGGTGCTGTTGTGAATGTTCCGCCAAAAGGTGGAAGAAAACATCCTGGTCAAGATGCACTTCAAGTTGATACTACAAATATTTTATTTATTTGTGGTGGAGCTTTTGATGGCCTTGAAGATATTATCAAGAAAAAACAAGGTGCAAATGTACTTGGATTTAATCAAGATAAAAAAGGCAAAAATGACCACGATAAAGTTTTATCAAAAGTAGAAGCAGATGATTTAGTGAAATATGGTTTAATTCCTGAATTAATAGGAAGACTTCATATGGTTGCAACTTTAAATGAAATAACAGAAGATGATATGGTTCATATCTTAACTGAACCAAAAAATGCATTAATTAAACAATATATCAAACTTTTCCAAATGGATGATGTTAAATTAGAATTTGAAAAAGAAGCATTAAAAGAGTTAGCAAAATTAGCAATTATTAGAAAAACTGGTGCTAGAGGATTACGTTCAATTTTAGAAGATATTATGTTAGATATAATGTTTGATCTTCCAAAATATAAAAATAAAACTATTACTATTTCAAAAGAAGTTGTTCTTAAAACCAAAGAACCAAAAGTAGCATAAAAAAGGATATACAAGTGTTTTTAGATAAATTAATAGGTCTTTTTTCAAGTGATATGGCAATTGACTTGGGAACTGCAAATACAATCGTTTCTGTAAGAGGAAAAGGAATTATCATAAATGAACCATCAGTTGTTGCGGTTCAAAGTGATAAACATGGTAAAGATAGAATTTTAGCTGTTGGTCAAGAAGCTAAACAAATGATTGGTAAAACTCCTTTAAATATTCAAGCTGTTCGTCCAATGCAAGATGGTGTTATAGCTGACTTTGAAATGACTGAAAGAATGATTAGGTATTTTATCGAAAAAGCACACTCTAGAAAATCTTTTATTAGACCAAGAATCATCATTTGTATTCCTTATGGTATTACTCAAGTTGAGAAAAAAGCAGTTGAAGAATCAGCAATGAGCGCAGGGGCAAGAGAAGTGTTCTTAGTTGAAGAACCAATGGCAGCTGCTATTGGTGCTGGAATTCCGGTATCTGATCCATCTGGTTATGTAATTGTTGATATTGGTGGAGGTACAACTGAAATTGGTGTTACTTCACTTGGTGGTTTAGTTTTATGTAAATCTATCAAAGTTGCTGGTGATAAATTTGATAAATCAATTATTGAACACGTTAGACAAAACTACAATCTATTTATTGGTGAAAGAACTGCTGAAAATATTAAAATTGAAATTGGTACTGCAATAAAACTTGATACTGAATTAAAAATGAAAGTAAAAGGTAGAGATAACTCAGGTTTACTTTCTACTATTGAGCTTGGTAGTGAAGGTGTTAGAATTGCAATAAAAGAACCTCTTAAAGAGATTGTTTCAGCAATTAAAAGTGTATTAGAAAATATGCCACCAGATTTAGCAAGTGATATTGTTGACAATGGTGTTATTATAACAGGTGGTGGTGCATTAATTAGAGGATTAGATACTTATTTAGCTGATATTATCAAACTTCCTGTAAAAATTGCAGATGAGCCTTTATTATCAGTTGCATATGGTACAAGCCAAGTACTAGATCAAGCAGAGTTATTAAAATTAATTACTAATGCGTAAATTCATTTTTGTATTTCTTTTTATAATTGCAGGATTATCTTATCTTTTTAAAATAGATGAACTGCTAGTTGAAAAATTTAGTTTTGTTAATGATATGAAAGTGTTATATATAAATAAAATTATTAATTTTTCAACTTCAGTTGAAAAACACTTTGAACAAGTGAATACAATTACTAAATTAAAAACTGAAAACAATGAGTTAAAAGAGTATAAAATCTTATACGAAACTACACAAAATCAACTTAATACTTTAAAAGAGTTTTTAGTAAATGTTGATATTCCAGATAATAATCCAAAAATTGAACTTGTAAAAGTTCTTTCATATATGAATTTTGATGATTTTACAAAAGTTTGGTTAGATAAAAAAATCAATAATGATTCAATTTTAGGTCTTATTACAGATAATTACTCAGCTGGTATTGTTGTTAATAAAGATGGCCGAGCAGTTGGATTATTAAATGGAAATAAAGATTGCACTTATGCTGTTTTTATTGGTGAGGGGAAAGCACCTGGAATTATCACAGCATCATCAAAACAAGATGAATTAGAAATCAAATTTATACCTATTTGGGCAGACCTTAAAAAAGGTGATGAAGTTATAACTTCAGGTATGGATAACATCTTTTATGAGGGTTTAAAAGTTGGAAGAATTATTGAAGTTACAGATTTAGCAGATATGAAAGTTGCAAGAGTAAAACCTTATGCAAATGTTTTAAAGAAAAAATATTTTTACACTTACAAAAACAATCCTGAATATGTAAACCCAATTATAGAAAATAAAGATGCAAAAAAAGAAAAAGGAAATGCTAAAAATAAAGAATAAATATTCTAATAATTAGCCATTATCTTATCTACCTCGCCCCAGCTTAAACCATTATCTTTTTTCTCTTTATTCCCTTGAAACATATTATAAATATATCTTGCAAACATATCCGTCTCAAGATTTACTTTTGTTCCAATTTTATAGTTTTTAAACAGTGTATTTTTAACGGTATGAGGAATTATTGTAAGTCTAAAAGAGTCTTTCATAACTTCATTAACTGTAAGTGAAACTCCATCAATTGTAACACTACCTTTTGGAATAATATATTTAGAATATTCGCTTGGCAATGATACATAAAAATCTGTTGAATTCCCATTTGCTTTTATAGATTTAATAGTTCCAACACAATCAACATGTCCTTGAACAATATGACCTTCGAATCTATCACCCATCATCATTGCAGGTTCTATGTGTACTTCGTTTTTATAGTTTTCCATTGCAAGAATTTTTTGTGATTCTGGTGAAAGCTCAACAGTGAAAGTGTCACTTGTAACTTTTACAACAGTTAAACAAGCGCCATTAATAGCTATTGAATCTCCAATTTTTGGATTGTATTTTGCATGTAATGTCAAAAAATTGTTTTTAAAACTAACAACTTTTGCCATTTCTCTTATAAGTCCTGTAAACACTTAAAAAACCTTTTGATATATTTCAGGTATAATATCTAAAAATTGTTAAGAAGCTAATTTTAACTACTTTTAGTAAATTTCTTAGATAAGTGGAAGAAAACATTTATCTAAGGAATTTCCAAAATATAAAATCACAAAAAAATATATAAGGAATAATATGGATTATGATGTAATCGTTGTTGGTGGTGGTCATGCTGGAATTGAAGCATCACTAGCAAGTGCAAGAATGGGTAAAAAAACACTATTAATAACTATGTTAGTAGAACAAATAGGAGCAGCTAGTTGTAATCCTGCTGTTGGAGGCCTTGCAAAAGGTCACCTAGTGCGAGAACTTGATGCAATCGGTGGAGAAATGGGACTTTGTACTGATACAGCTGGTATTCAATTTAGAATATTAAATGCCTCAAAAGGTGCAGCTGTTCAAGGAAGTCGAGCTCAAATTGATATGGATAAATATAGAGAGTATATGAGAAAAGTTTGTCATAATACGCCTAATTTAGAAGTATATCAAGATGAAGTATCTGCACTATTAGTAAATGACAAAAATGAAGTTTACGGAGTTAAAACAAAATTAACAGAAGAGTTCACTTCTAAAAAAGTAATCATTACAACTGGAACTTTTATGAGAGGACTTATTCACATTGGTGAAAATAGTTATTCTGCTGGACGAGCTTGGGAATTACCATCTAGTACACTTTCAATTCAATTAAAAGAATTAGGTTTAAATGTTGGAAGACTAAAAACAGGAACTCCATCAAGAATTGATGCAAACTCTATTGATTTTTCATCTATGGATATGCACGGTGGTGATGTAAATCCATCTCCTTTTTCATTTAGAACAGATAAATCTAAATTTTCACCAACACAATTTCCTTGTTATATCACATATACAAATTTAGCTACCCATGAAAAAATATCTTCTAACTTCTATAGAGCACCACTTTTTACAGGTCAAATTGAAGGATTGGGACCAAGATATTGTCCAAGTATTGAAGATAAAGTAAATAGATTTAGCGAACGAGATAGACATCAACTATTTTTAGAACCTCAAACAGCAATGTGTACAGAGTATTATATAAATGGTCTTAGTACATCTTTACCAATTGATGTTCAAAAAGAGATGATTCACTCAATAAAAGGTCTTGAAAATGCAAAAATTGTTAGATATGGATATGCAATTGAGTATGATTATATTGACCCAACTGAGTTAAAACATACACTTGAAACTAAAAAACTAAAAAACCTTTACAATGCTGGACAAATAAATGCAACAACAGGTTATGAAGAAGCAGCAGCACAAGGATTAATGGCAGGAATTAATGCAGCACTGGCAATTGATGAAAAAGAGCCATTTATTTTAAGACGAGATGAAGCTTATATTGGAGTTTTAATTGATGATTTAGTTACAAAAGGAACTAATGAGCCATATAGAATGTTTACTTCACGAGCTGAATATAGACTTCTTTTAAGAGAAGAAAATGCCGATTTAAGATTATCACAATATGGTCATAATTTTGGGCTAATAGATGATAATACTATGGCAAAAGTAGAAAATAAAAGAAAAGTTATTGATGAAGCAATCGAGTTTATGGCAAATGAATGGGTAACTTCTAAAAAAGAGACTTTAGAACTACTTGAAGCAATTGGTGAAGAAAAAATCAATGACAAAGTTCTACTTGTAGATTTAATAGGAAGAAACACTATTGATGCACCTAAATTTGATAAATTAGTTCCAACTTTAGCTTCAATTGATGATTATTTAAAAGAGCAAATAATTATTGAAGCAAAATATTACAGATATATTCAAAAACAACAAAAACAAATTGAAAAAATGAAAAAAATGTTAAAAGCTACAATTCCTGAAAACTTCTCTTTCAAAGGATTAGCTGGATTATCAAATGAAGTTATTGAAAAACTTGAAAAACATAGACCTCCTACTTTATTCAACGCAAGTTTAATTTCTGGAATTACGCCAGCAGCTTTGGATATTATTCATTTAAATATAAACATAAAATCACAGAATCAATAAAATTGATTCTGTGATAGTTAATAGAAGAACTTAGTTATTTCAAATATTTCTCAATATCTTCTTTAGTATCAATATCAACTGCAAACTCTTTTTCAAGTTCTATATTTATTGTTTGAGAATTTTGCAGTAGATGTTTTGCACCAAAATCTTCATTTAATTTCTCAAGTTCAGCATAATACTTTTTTGGGAAAATAGCAGGAACAGTTGATTTATTGGTGTGTTTATAAAATGAGCTTATTATTGTTTTATTGTCTATACTATTTTTTAATTTTTCTAAATGACTTAAAGGTATAAAAGGCTGATCGCATAATAAAACCAATGTATTCTCAAACTTTGAGGTACTGCTTATTCCAAAAGATAAAGATGATCCTAAACCTTTTTCATAATCTTTATTATATAAAATATTAATATCAAATTGCGCCAACTCTTTTTGGCATTTCTCACTATTATGGCCTAAAACCACATAGACATTAGATGAAATTTCTAGGGCTTTTTTAACAGCTATTTTTAGAAAACTTTCATCTTTATATTTTAAAAGTTGTTTAGTTATTACGCCTAGTCTTGATGATTTTCCTGCTGCTAGGATTAAAACTGCTAGATTATTAGATTTTTGCATTTTTTCTTGCTTCTATTTGTGCACAAATTGATAAAGCTATTGATTGGTGAGTATTTCCACCTATATCAAAACCAACTGGAGCAAAAAATCTTTTATCATTTTGAAGATTAAACTCTTCAGTTTTTCGTTTCATATTTGTTTTATTTCCCATAAGTCCTATATATTCAACTTTTGAGTTAAGTAAAGCTTTTAAATATGCATCATCTGTTTTTGGACTATGACTTAAAATAACTGAGGCATTATAAGAACTTAAATCCATAGATAAAATATCTTCAAAGTTCTGTAATTCTATGATTTCATCTGCTTGATTTATATAATGCTTTTTAATATTTATATCCATTATTGTAGTTTTCCAACCCATAAGATTTGACATACTTACAAAGGATGTAACATGAGCACCTGAACCAAAAATCAAAAGAGAATAAGGTAATTTTATTGTTTGATAAAACTTGTTTTTATCAAATTTTGTTTCAATTTTTTCATCTTTAAATTCATACTCATCGGTTTTTATATCTCTTATTAATGTTTTGCTAAAACTTTTTAAAGACTCACCCAATATTCCATAATCATCTTTGAAAAAGTAAGCTTGCAGAAAATATTTACTATACCCATGTCCAGAGGACTCATCTTTTGGGATATTTTCAAAATATAAGGATTTTTTGTTTTCAAAGGCAGTTTTTGAATACTCTAAAATTTGATTATGTAGATGTTTACTTCCAAAAACGCCTACAAACTCAAGATTAGAGTTTATAAGCATAAGATTTCCAGCTTTTGCATAAGTAGAACCTAGTGTTTCAACAACACTAACTCCTACTAAATCAAGACATTGATTTTTACTATTTTGAATAAATTTTAAATACTCTTTATTCTCAAACATAAGATATTAACCTATTTTAATTGGCATTGAATGATATCTTATTCCAGTTGCATCAAATAGTGCATTAGGAACGGCTGCTAAAATTGGAGGAACACCTGGTTCTCCAATACCACCTATTTTTTCACCTGAGTTTATGATACTTACTTCCATTTCAGGAGAATCAGAGATTCTAGTTACTGTATAGTCATAAAAGTTGTTCTGTAGTGCTTCTCCATTATTAATAGTTATTTCACTATATTTAAGTGCTGCTATTCCAAAGTTTATAGAACCAGTTATTTGATTTTCTACATTTTGAGGATTGAATGCAAATCCACAATCAACACTTGCCCAAACTTTTTCTACTTTGAAATCATCTTTTGTAACTCTCACTTTTGCGATTTGAGCACAAATTGTTCCAAAAGATTCATGAATAGCTACACCATAACCTACATTATCTTCTTTTTTTCTATTTGCCCAATCTGCTTTTTTAGCCACATCTTTTAATACATTTATAAATCTATGATTTGTTAACATTTTCAATCTATACTCAATCGGGTCAATTCCAGCTGCAAATGCTGCTTCATCAACTATTCCTTCGATTGTTGGAGAACTTTGTGTGTGACCCACTGATCTCCACCATAATACAGGGATTGGAGAATCTACTGTATAAGCTTGCATATCATGGTTATTTATTTTATAAGGATGATCTACCAGACCTTCTTTTTGTCCTCCATCTACCCCATTTATATATCCAAATGCTTCAAAAAGAGAACCTTTAAAAATAGATTGTGAAGTTACTTTTGCATCAAATGCTGAGATATTTCCTTTCTCATCTAAAGCAACTTTTACTCTATTTTTATATTTAGGTCTATAATTACCCATTTTAATGTCATCTTCTCTTGTCCATAATGTCATAATTGGGAACTTTTCATCTTTTGAAACATAAGCACCATCTAAAACAAAATCTAAATTAATAGAGCCTCTTCTTCCAAAACCTCCACCTAAATATGGAGTGTTGTATTTGATATTTTCAGGTTTTACATCTAATACTTTTGAAATTGCCCCTAATGCCATTGTTTGTGATTGTGATGAAGACCATACAGTTGCTTTTTCTTTTTCTTGATGAATAACTATTCCTAAAGGCTCCATTGCTGCATGGGCTAAAAATGGATAATTATATTCTGCTTCGATTGTTTTTTTTGCACTTTCAAAAGCTTTTTTACTATCTCCATCTTTTCTCATAGATGCACCATCTTTTTCCATCATTGCAGAATATTGTGCATCTAATTCTTTTTCACTTGTATTTTTAAATTCATCATTTTCTAATACTACAGTTATATCAAGTAAAGCTTGTTTAGCTATCCACCAATGTTCAGCAATAACAGCAATTCCTGAAGGGATTTGTTTTACTTTTATTACGCCTTGTTTTTGTAAAACTTTACTTGCATCAAAGCTTTTTATTTTTGAACCAAATATTGTTGGGTGATATACAGCTGCATACTTCATATTTGGAATTCTAACATCTATCCCAAATTCTGCTTTTCCAGTAACTTTTGCCCAAGCCTCTTTTGGATGTCTAGGTTGTGGCTTACCTACAAATTTACAATCTTTTAGCTCTTTTATTTTAGGATTAGTTGGAATTTTCATACTTGATAATTCACTTACTAAATCACCAAAATTCATGCTTTCTTTAGTTTTCTTATTAAAAACTTTTGAATCTTTTGTATAAACATCATAAGTTCTTACTTTCCATTTTTTAGAAGCAGCTTCAATTAACATCTCATTTACAGCAGCTCCTATTTTTCTCATTTCTAATTGTTTACTATAAACAGAAGATGAACCACCTGTTATCATCAATGGCCCAAAAACACTGTAATAAACTGGTGCAATTGATGCTGGTTTGAAGTTTATATCTTTCCAATGTACATTTAACTCTTCAGCAATACACATAGATAGAGTTGTATACGTACCTTGCCCCATTTCAACTTGTCCAATAATAAAATTGATATTATTATCTGGTGTTATCTCAACAAAAGCATTTGGTTGTAATGGTTTTTCTTCTTTTTTAGTTTCACTAGCTTTTGATTTAGTTGGTACATAAAATCCAATAACAAATGCTGCACTTACAGCTGTAGTTGTTTTTAAAAAATCTCTTCTTTGCATTTTAAGCCTCCACTGTTGCAGCTTTTATAGCTGTTTTGATTTTATTATATGTTCCACATCTACAAATATTTCCATTCATTGCTGACAATATTTCTTCTTCATTTGGTTTAGGATTTGATTTTACAAGTCCAGCTGCATTCATTATTTGTCCAGATTGACAATATCCACATTGAACCACATCTTCTTGTACCCAAAATTTTTGTAGTTTTTGTACAGTTTTATCTGTTTGTGTTTCTATTGTAATTATTTTTTTGTTTCCAACTTCACTAAGAGGTGTTGAGCAACTTCTAATAGCAATATTGTCAAGTAACACTGTACAGGCTCCACATTGTCCAACACCACATCCAAACTTCGTACCAGTCATATTTAAATAATCTCTTAATACCCATAATATTGGTGTCTCTTCTGATATATCTTTTAATTCATATTTTTTATCATTTACTGTAATAAATTGCATTAATTATCCTTTATTTAAAACTTTTATCCATTTATATTATAGAAAGTTTTGAATCATTTCAGTATATAATTTCTCCATATTTCTTGCCTAATTCTACAAATTAACAGTTTAATAGAATTATTTATTAGCATTAATTATGTGTTTTGGATGTTAGAGGTTTTAATAAAGATTTTTATTAGTTTTAAAGTAAGATTATCTTAGAAAAACAGCACTTCTCATGAAGTGTTGTTTTTTTATTCTGCAATATTAATATTTATTCCTTGTTTTAAAAGTTCTGCTTCTCTTACTTTTAAATAATCCAAATAACTTCTTGGATACTGTTCATAATATTTCCCACTTACATATCTAAGTATCTCTTTGAAATGAAATGAATATAAAAGTGCATCAACAGTTGTGATTAGTTTTTTGTCATCATAAAGTAAAACGCCCGGCCTATAATCTAGGTTTATTTTTTGTGCCCATTCTTTTGGTGTTGTTTTATTTCCATCAACATCAATAATTTCTTCTGTACTATTTGCATCTAATCTTATAGCTGTGAATTTTTTTAATTCACTTTTTACATCTTTATTTTTTAGTACTTTATCATGAAAATAATCACACTGAGTACAACTACCATCTTCAAAGATAATAGCAAGAGGCGTTTTTATTTTTGATAAATCTTTGATATTTTTAAACATATCATTATCTTTAAAAGTATAAAGAGTTTGTTTATCGATTTTGTTAGCATATTCCATTAAATTCATATTTTTATAATATTCACCTTGAATATATTCCAAAATCAATTTAAAATCTTCTGGACTTCTATATCCATTTACTCGTAAAACAATCTCTTTTTTATCATCAAAAAATAAGATTGTTGGACTATATTGAATCTCTAATTTTGAAGCTAGTTCTTTTTCACTTAACGTTGTATTTTCATCCCAAGTAACTTCGCGACTTCCTTTTACATTTATTTCAACTACATCAAAATATTTTTTTATAAAATCACTTGTTTTATTCTGTTGTAAAAAATTATCTTTTAACATTTTTGCACAATAAGGACAAGCATCTAAATCCATAAATATCATGTAATGTCTATTTTTCGCTTTTGCTTCATCAATATCTTCTTTAATATCTAAAAAACTCTCTTTAAACCAACTAGGAATTTCATGTGATACTCCACCACTTAATTTTCCCTCTTGAGCATTTGCATTTATACTTAAAAATGTAAAGATTAAAAAACACATAAACATTACTCTCTTGAATGATAATTTCATAAATTCTCCTTATTATAATTTTATATATTCTATTGTATTAAACTTTAATATCAAGAAATTTTTTTTTATTTTAGATACAATTTCACAATAACAAGACACTTAATTTATTTTCAAAAGGTTTATAATATGCAGGTTTATTTATACGCAAAAAGTGGTCATACAATTGGATTGGATGCAACCAAAAGATGTGCAGCAATTGCCAATGCACTCAAAGAATTTGACCCAATTTTATGCACAAGTGATTTTAGAGCTGGTGCTTTTGCAAAAGATAACTTAGGCATTAAAAAATATGTAAATATTGATGTGGTAAGAAATCTTCATAATATTATGCAAAGAAGAGATATTTTAATTTATGATACTCCTGAAGTAAATGAAGAGATGAAAAAAGACATGAAAGAATTCTGTACTTTTCTGTATGAAGTAGGTGTGGAAATAGATGGAATTATCGTTGATAAATCTATATATTCAAAAAATCAAACTCCAAATCTTGAAAAAACCATATTCTTTGGAGATGATGATTATAATAATCTATTTTTAAAAATGACAAAAGAATATGAAAAATTTGATTTAAATCTTTTAATGGGTCATTATTTTTTTCTTGGAAATGAAAAAATATTTAGTAAACATTTTTCAAATGTAATTGAGGAAGAAGAGTATGTTCAAACTATTCAAAATTCAAAATATCTCTTGACAGCATCACTACAAACTGCACTTGAATCTCTTGCTTGTGGTAATAACCCTGTTTTATTTAAAAGAATTGATAAAAGTTATGATGATAAACTAATAAATGAATTAAACCTTCCCGTACTAGAATTTACAAATATAAAAGATTTAATTAACCAATTTGATTCAATAATAAAAAATTATCCAACAATTACAAATTTTAAAATTATAAATCTTGATAATTATATTTCAGAAATAAAAAATAAAATAGAATTATTCAATAAATTATTAAAAACATAACTCTTACAAATACTTAAATATAATCAAATCTTATAATTAATTATGCAAATCATAAGGTTTCTTTATATAGAATTAAAAAAAATTATAAAGGTCTTATAATGAATGAAAAAAATGCGTTTTCAAAAAAAACTCCTTACAGATACAGAAGATATATTGGTTATTTAATAGCTAGTATTGTTGCGTTAGGTTTACCTTTTATCAGAATTGATGGTAATCATATCTTTTTATTATCTTTTGATAAAAAACAGTTGCATCTTTTAGGAACTGCTTTTGATATGCAAGAGTTATATTTAATGCCATTTCTATTAATGCTTCTTTTTTTAGGAATATTTGCTGCAACTTCTCTTGGTGGTAGAGCATGGTGTGGTTGGGCCTGTCCACAAACTATCTTTAGAGTTATATATAGAGATTTAATTGAATCTTGGCTTTTAGGATTAAGAAGAATAAAAAATAAACAAAAAGAACCTGATTTATCAAAAGCTGAAAATAAAACAAAAAAAGTTATAGGTATTATACTTTGGGCATGTTTAGCGCTTCTTGCAGCTGCTGATTTTATGTGGTATTTTGTTCCACCAGAAGATTTCCTAGCATATTTACAAGATCCTACTGAACATCTATTTTTAATTGGTTTTGTTTTATCAATTGCAGCGTTTTTAGTTTATGATGTTGTATTTTTAAAAGAAGATTTCTGCGTATATATCTGTCCTTATTCAAGAGTTCAGTCAGTTTTATATGATAATGATACATATCAAGCAATTTACTCTACAAATAGAGGTGGAGAAATTTACAATGACCACAAAGAAAAAATCATTTTTAAAGCAAAAGATTTACCAGACACTAAAAATGAGTGTACAACTTGTGAGGCTTGTGTAACTGTTTGTCCAACTCATATAGATATTAGAAAAGGTTTACAACTTGAGTGTATCAATTGTTTGGAATGTGTGGATGCTTGTACAAGTGTTATGGGGAAATTAGGTAAACCTTCACTTGTTCAATGGTCAAGTACAAATGCAATTAAAAATGATATCCCTACAAAAATGGTTAGAAGATCAACAATTATGTATTTTGTTGCGTTAGTTGTTGTAATTGCATTGCTATTCTTAATGGGTGGAGAGAAAGAGCATATGCTTTTAAATATCAATAAAACAACTCAACTATATAAAATAAAAGAGAATCATGTAGTTGCTAATAATTTTGTATTACTATTCCAAAATACAGAATCAAAACCGCTAACTTATGATTTAGAAATTGTTGATCATCCAGATATTAAAATTATAAGATTCGAACCATTTACTTTAAGTCCAGGAAAACTTGCAAAAAAAGTTGTTATTTTAGAAACTGACAAAATTTTAGTAAGTGATAAACTGAAAGACACTCCTATAACGGTTACCATAAAAGCTTTTGCAAAAGAAGATCCTGAAAAAGTTGTGGTTTATAGAAAAGCCGTATTTATCTATCCTAGATTAGACGAACTTAAATAATTATATACTAGATAAGAGTTCTCTTATCTAGTATTTTTACCCTGCGCTTAACTTAACTATCAACAAAACTTAGATACAATCGCGATTATATATTTATCAACTATTTTATGGAGTATTATTAATGACAAAATTCATTTTTGTAACAGGTGGAGTTCTTAGTTCACTAGGAAAAGGTATAACTTCTGCTTCAATTGCAACAATATTAAAACAATCAGGCTTTAAAGTAAGTATGCTTAAAATCGACCCTTACTTAAATGTAGACCCAGGAACAATGAGTCCACTTGAGCATGGAGAAGTTTTTGTTACAGCAGATGGTGCTGAAACAGACTTAGATTTAGGAAACTATGAAAGATTTATTGATAAAACTCTAACTAAAAAAAATAGTTTTACCACAGGACAAGTTTACCAAAGTGTAATTAAAAGAGAAAGAGAAGGTGGTTACTTAGGTAAAACTATTCAAGTAATTCCTCACGTAGTTGATGAAATTAAAGAAAGAATCTATGCCGCAACTGATGATAATGATTTTTTAATTATTGAACTTGGTGGAACAGTAGGAGACATTGAAGGTTTACCTTTTATGGAAGCAATTAGATCTATTAGACATGAACTTCCAAAAACAAACACTATGAATATTCACCTAAGTTTAATTCCATATATCAAAGCAGCTGGTGAGCTAAAAACAAAACCAACTCAACACTCGGTTCAAGAGTTAAGAAGAATCGGTATTACTCCTCATATGTTAGTTTGTAGAACAGAAAGAGAATTACCAAAAAATTTAAAAGATAAATTAGCATTAGCTTGTGATATTGATAGAAATGCAGTTATTGAAGCTGGTGATGCACAATCAATTTATCAAGTTCCATTGCATTTTATAAAAGAAGGAATTTTAACTCCTTTATCAGAGCATTTCAACATTAAAATCAAACCAAATATGGAAAAATGGGATACTTTAGTAAAAAATATTTTAGTTCCACAAAATGAAGTTACGATTGCATTTGTTGGAAAATATTTAGATTTAAAAGAATCATATAAATCACTAATTGAAGCTTTAATTCATGCAGGTGCTCACTTAAATACAAAAGTAAATATTCACTGGTGTGATAGTGAAAGAATTGAAGATGTTGGTGCATTTGATATTATTGGAAAATCTGATGCGATATTAGTTGCTGGTGGTTTTGGACACAGAGGTGTTGAAGGAAAATTAGCTGCTATTAAATATGCAAGAGAAAATAAAATCCCATACCTTGGAATTTGTCTTGGAATGCAATTAGCAATTCTTGAATTTGCAAAAAATGTATTAGGTATTGAAGATGCGAACTCTATAGAATTTGATCCAGATACTAAAAATCCATTAATTTACCTAATTGATGAATTTATTGACCAAAGTGGAAATACTCAATTAAGAACTCATGAATCACCAATGGGTGGAACTATGAGACTAGGTGAATATCCGTTTGAACCACTTAAAGGTTCAAAATTACAGAAAGCTTATGGAAATGAAGAAGTTTATCATGAAAGACATAGACATAGATATGAAGCTAATCCTAAATACAAAGAGCAATTAGAAGCTGCTGGTATGATTATTTCAGGTCAATCAAATGGTTTAATTGAAGCTGTTGAATTAAAAGATCATCCTTGGTTTGTTGGAGTTCAGTTTCATCCTGAATTCACATCACATTTAGAGACACCAAATCCTATTATTTTAGAGTTTGTAAAACAAGCAACTAACAGAAAATAATGTCTAAGATTACAAAAAGTAGACTTTTTGAACTACTATCTGCGAGACACTTGAATAACCCTTATTCAAGACTTGCAGACCTTCCCTCTCCTGAAAAATTTAAAGATATTGATATTGCTTGCAAAAGAATAAGAAAAGCAATTTTAGAAAAAGAGACTATTACAATTGTAGGTGACTACGATGTTGATGGTGTTGTTTCAACATCAATAATGTTGGATTTTTTTAATACTATAAATGTAAAAGTAAATCATATCATTCCAAATAGATTTGAACATGGTTATGGCTTATCAACAAAAATTGTTGATTTAATAGATGAAGGTTTAGTAATTACTGTTGATAATGGAATTTCTGCATATGAAGCTTCTGTTAAATTAAAAGAAAAAAATATTGATTTAATAATCACTGATCATCATACAGTAGGAGCAAAAATTCCAATAGCACTAGCAATTATAAATCCAAAACAAAAAGATTGTAACTTTGAATTCAAAGATATTTGTGGTGCTCAGGTTGCTTGGTATTTATGTGCTGCAATTAAAAAAGAGATGAACCTTGATGTAAATATGTCAAACTTCCTTGATTTGCTTTGTGTGGCAATTATTGCTGATATTATGCCTATGACTGCACTTAATTACACTATTGTTAAACAAGGTCTTAAAAAAATAAAAACCTCATCAAGGGAAGCATTTAAGAAATTAAATGAAATTATGTCAAAAGAGATTTTTGTATCTGATGATGTTGGATTTTTTATTGCTCCAAAATTAAATAGTGCAGGAAGGATGGATGATGCAAGTGTTGCATTATCATTTCTACTTTCAAAGGATTCTTTCTCAGCAAATGAATCTTTATCTCTATTAGATGACCTAAATAATTTTAGAAAAACCCTTCAAGAAGAGATTTCAAAAAAAGCTGAAGCAAAAACTGATAAAAAAGATAATGCTGTTATTGTTTGGGGTGAAAACTGGCATGAAGGTGTAATTGGAATTGTGGCTTCGAAACTATCAAATTTACATAAAAAACCAGCTTTTATCTTCTCTATTCATGAAGGAATTGCAAAAGGAAGTGCTAGAGCAAATGCTAATATCAACCTCTATGATGTTATCACTAAAGCAGCTCATCTATTACTAGGTTATGGTGGGCATAAAAATGCTGCAGGACTATCTTTAAAAGAAGAGAACCTTGAAGAGTTCAAAACTATAATAAATCAAGAATTAGAGAGTTTTAAAGAAGATCTACATATAGAACCTATTACCTTAGGTGAACTTGACGTTTCAAGTGTAGACTTAGAATTTTTATCTATTATTGAACAATTTGAACCTTATGGTTTAGAAAATCATAGACCTATTTTTAAAATTTCTAATACGTCTTTAGTAAAATATGATTTAATTGGCCGTGATAAAAATCATTTAAAATTAACACTAAATAGTGATGGTGCGATATTTGAAGCTTTAAAATTTAATGATTCGAATATTAATTTATCTAAAAATTTAGATTTGATTGTGTCAGTTAGTAAAAACGAGTTTAGAGGAGAAGTTACTCCTCAATTTTTAATTCAAGATATTTTATAAAAGAATTATAACACCATACGAGGACGATAATAAACAGGTTCTTTAAGTTGTTCCTCTTGTGTTTTTTGTTGAATACCTTCTAATTCTAAAATTTCAGTGTCTATATCTGTTCTTTCATAAGAAGAAGACAAAATATTTCCATTTCTAATATCAATCAATTTTATAAATACATTTAAACTTCTACTTGTGATTGAGTATGTTCCAACAACAGCATATTTCTCTTTTGAAAGCTTATCAGAAATTATATTATCTTTGTTTCTTGTTAGCAAATTAAATCCACTTTTTCCAAACTCAAACTCTTTTCCTAATTCAATCTCTCTTACAATTATATTTTGAGAAACTAAACTATCTTTTAGCATACTAGAAAGTAAAAATCCTAATTGAGATTTATTCCTTAACTTATCAAGATTAACAAAATCAGATACTAAAACTACATCTGTTGGGGCTAGATTCTTTTTGATTTTACTTGCTGATTCAGATACAAGTTTTGATACTAAAGAGTGGAAATTATTTGTTCCATTAATTGGATTTTTATAAGAACAAGAACTAAGAAAAAATACTAAGAAAATTGGAATAAAAATATATTTCAATTTTCCTAAATAATTAAATACCATTTACTTATCGTTCTTTTACAATATTAATAGTTCTAGCAGGAGCACAATCTTTAAAAATTATACAATCATTTGCAATACCATGTTCATAAGTAGCTCTTGCACTTGTAATGATTTTACCAGTAATATTATCTATTACTCTAGCATTTAACATTATTTTACCTAGCAATCTTGAATAAGTTCCAACTACAACATAAGTATTAGGTATTCTGCTTTTTAGTTCATGGGGTTTTCTTGAAATAAAATATTCACCTTCATCATTTATTGAAATAGCCATTTGTCCTCTAAATTCAGTAATATCAAAACCTCTATTTGAAAGTTCATTAATTAAACTTTCACTTACAATTCTTCCAAATTCAGTAGTTTTTTTAAACTCATCAAGTCTAACAAAAGATGTGATTAATACAGGTTTGTTTGTATCCATTTTTTTGTTTAATAACATTTGAGTTGCTAAAGATGCGATTGTTGATTCTAATGTATTTTGAGTTGTTACATTTTTTTGCATATCAGCCGCAACTGCAAGTTGTTGTTTGTTATCTTGTACTTTATTATATTCTTTTGTAATAGGATCACTTCTAGTAACTGTACATCCCGTTACAAAAATTAAAAATGTACCTACCAATAAACTCGACTTAAGAATACTTTCAAACATTAAAAACCCCTTTTCATAATTGCTTAAATTCTATTTAAAGTTAGCTTAGATATTCTTGAATGATAATTTACTACTTTAAAAGTAATATTATATCCTATATTACAAGGCTTTTGTTTTAAATTATCGTAATATATAATCAATTAAAAAGAATAAGGAAATTTTATGTCAAATATTATAATACCCATATCAAATGGATTCGAGGAAATTGAAGCAATAACGATTATTGACGTATGTAGACGGGCAAATATAAAAGTTACTATTGCAGGTGTTGAAAATATAGAAACAATAGGTGCACATGGAATAAAAATAATTTCAGATGCAAAAATAGAAAATATCAATTGTGATGATTTTGATATGATAGTTTTGCCAGGTGGACTTCCTAATGCTTTCACACTTGCTGATAATGAAAAAGTTCAATCTTTATTAAAAGAATTTAAAGAAAAAAAGAAAAAAATTGGAGCTATATGTGCTGCTCCGTATGCTTTGCACAAAGCAGACGTATTAAATGAAAATTTTACGTGTTATCCATCTTTTGAAGAAAAAATTAGACTTTCTGGTTACCATGAGAATGATGCAGTTGTAATAGATAATGATGTGATTACATCAAGAGGTCCAGCAACTGCGATGATTTTTGCCTTAGAAATTGTAAGTATTCTTTGTGATGAAGAAGTTTATGAGAGTGTTAAAGAAGGTTTATTAGCAAAGGATTATTAAAAAATTGTCATTCAATTGTAATCAAAAAGATTTAGAATGCTTGGATGAAATACAAAAGCATTTTTATATCAGATGTACATTTAGGTACTCGCTTCTCAAAGGCAAAAGTTCTTCTTAATTTTTTAAAACATAATAACTGTGAACAACTATTTTTAGTGGGAGATATTATTGATGGCTGGGCTATAAAAAGAAAATTAGTCTGGCCACAAGCCCATTCAGATGTTATTCAAAGAATTCTAAAAAAAGCTAGAAAAGGTACAAAAGTTACTTTTATTACTGGTAACCATGATGAATTTTTAAGACCTTTTGTTCCTTTACTTTTAGGAAACTCTTTAAATATTGCAAATGATTTAGAATACATAGGAATTAATGGGAAAAAATATTATATTACCCATGGAGATTTTTTTGATTCTATTACTATGACAAAAAAATGGTTAGCGGTTTTAGGTGATTATGGTTATGACTTACTTTTACATCTAAATGCTTTATTAAATTTTATTAGAAAATACATAGGTATAAAAAAATATTGGTCATTATCAAAATATATAAAAGATAGTGTAAAATCTTCTGTTTCATTTATCAATGACTTTGAAACTGTTTTATCAAATCATGCAAAAAACAAAGGCTACGATGGTATCATTTGTGGACACATTCATAAAGCAGAAATAAGAGATATTGAAAAAATTGAATATTTAAACTGTGGAGATTGGGTTGAGTCTTGTACTGCAATTGTAGAAACATTTGAGGGAGAATTTTTGATAATTAATTGGTTAGATAAAGAAATGACACATGAAAATAAAGACAAATAATCTAGCTCTTACCCTTGGTGGTGGAGCTGCTCGTGGTGCTTTTCATTTAGGAGTATTAGATTTTTGTGAAGAACATAAAATAGAAATTCAAGCGTATAGTGGCTCATCCATTGGAGCAATAATTAGTGCTTCCCACGCTAGTGGAATAAGTGCAAAAGAACAATTAAAAATATTCTCTTCAAAAGATGTTAGACAAACTTTAAAATTCAACTATTTTAGAAATGGTTTATTAAAAATTGATCAATCAAATAAAATCATAAAAGAGCTTCTTCCCATTGAAAGACTAGAAAATATTCCAAAACCTGTTTGGGTAAATGCTTATGATTTAAAGAAAAAAGAACTTCATAGCTTTAATAGCGGTGATACTGTAACTTTATGTATGGCATCAAGTGCCTTAGTTCCAATATTCAAGCCAATTTCTTATGAGGGAATGTATTTAATTGATGGTGGTTTATTTGATAATATTCCAATAAAACCCCTAGAAAATAAAGGTTACGACATATATACAATTGATTTATTTGCAAAAAATAGTGAAATTAAAAACAAAAAATATAATCCACTAAAAAATATAAAAAAATCACTTTTTAAACAACTCCATTCAAACCACAAATATTCTACAGAAAATACAAACTATTATTTAGGTAGTCCTCATATAAGAAATTTTTCTTTATTTACATTTACTCAAATGGAAGAGTGCTTTAAATTAGGTATTAAAGAGGCTCAAAAACATTTTTTAGATATACTATAAATAAAAAACTAAAAAGATTTATATTATGTCTGATACACCAAAATTTACCCATCTACATTTACATACAGAATATTCTCTACTTGATGGTGCAAATAAAATAAAACCCCTTGCAAAAAAAGTAAAAAAAATGGGAATGACTAGCGTTGCTATGACTGACCATGGAAATATGTTTGGAGCAATTGATTTTTATAATGCCATGAGAGCTGAGGGAATTAAACCAATCATTGGAATGGAAGCTTATATTCACAATAGTGAAGATATAGGTGATAAAACAAATAGACAAAGATTTCACCTTTGTTTATATGCAAAAAATGATGTTGGTTACAAAAATCTAATGTTCTTAAGTTCTCAAGCTTATATGTTCGGGTTTTATTATTATCCTCGAATTAACAAACAACTTTTAAGAGACAATTCAGAAGGATTAGTTTGCTCAGCTGCTTGTTTGCAAGGTGAAGTAAACTGGCATTTAAATACCCAAAGTGAAAGAAACGTAAAAAATGGTGCAAAAGGATATGAAGAAGCAAAAAGAATTGCTTTAGAATATAAAGAGATTTTTGGTGAAGATTTTTATTTAGAGATTATGAGACATGGAATTGGAGACCAACATTTTGTTGATGACCAAATTTTAAGAATTTCAAAAGAGACAGGAATAAAAGTAGTTGCCACAAATGACACTCACTATTTAGAGCAAAAAGATGCCGATGCTCACGAAGCATTTATGTGTATTGCAATGAATAAACTTTATGATGACCCAAAAAGATTAAGACATAGTGTTCATGAATTTTATTTAAAATCTCCAGAACAAATAGCAAAACTATATGCTGATATTCCAGAAGCCCTTGAAGCCACTCAAGAAATAGCTGATAAATGTAATTTAGAGATAAAACTAGGAAACCCTACTCCTCCAAATTTTAAATTTACAAGACAAAAATCTGAAGAAGCTAATCTAAATTTACCAGAGCCTGAACTTGAATATTCCCTAGAAAATGACAAAATCTTATTTATACATGAGTGTAGAAAAGGTCTTGAAGATAGATTAGTAATAGTCCCTCATGAAAGACATCAAGAGTATAGAGATAGACTTGAAGTAGAAATTGAAATCATAAATAATATGAAATTCCCAGGATATATGCTTATTGTTTGGGATTTCGTAATTGTTGCAAAAAGAATGGGAATTCCAGTAGGTCCAGGACGGGGATCAGCTGCTGGAAGTTTAGTTGCTTTTTCTTTAAAAATCACAGATATTGACCCTATTCCTTATGGTTTACTTTTTGAAAGATTTCTAAATCCTGAGAGAATTTCAATGCCCGATATTGATATGGACTTTTGTCAAGCAAGACGGGGTGAAATTATTGATTATGTTGTTCAACAATATGGTCGAGCAAACGTTGCACAAATTATTACCTTTGGTAAACTTCTTGCAAAAGGGGTAATTAGAGATGTTGCAAGGGTTCTTGATATGCCCTATGCAAGAGCTGATGCAATGGCAAAACTAATTCCCGATGAATTAGGAATAAATCTAACAAGTTCTTATGAAAAAGAACCAAAAATCAAAGAGCTTTGTGATGCAGATCCACAAGCAGCAAGGGTTTGGGAATATGCTTTAGCGTTAGAGGGATTAAATAGAAATGCCGGAACTCACGCAGCTGGAGTTGTTATTTCAAATGAGCCTTTATGGAAAAAAACTCCTCTTTTTAAACCCTCAGGACTTGATACACTAGCTACTCAATATAATGGAAAATATGTAGAAGATGTGGATTTAATTAAATTCGACTTTTTGGGTTTAAAAACCCTAACAGTTATTGAAGAAGCAAATAAATTAATTGAACAAAGACATGGTAAAAGAGTAGATTTTCTTACTGTAGATGTAAACGATAAAGGTGTTTATGATTTAATCCAAACTGGAAATACAATCGGATTATTTCAAATTGAGTCCGATGGTATGCAAGATTTATGTAAAAGATTAAAACCATCAAATTTTGAGGATATTATCGCCGTTCTTGCATTATATAGACCAGGTCCAATGGAATCTGGAATGCTCGATGACTTTATTGATAGAAAACATGGTCGAGCGCAGATTAATTACTTTTACGATGAATTTGACGCACCTCTTCGACCAATTCTTGAAACAACTTATGGAGTTATCGTTTACCAAGAGCAAGTTATGCAAATCGTACAATCTATTGGTGGGTTCAGTCTTGGTGGTGCCGATTTAGTAAGACGGGCAATGGGTAAAAAAATTAAAGAAGAGATGGACAGACTAAAAGGCGAATTTGCAATTGGTGGAGTTAAAAAAGGTTTCGTAAAAGAACATTGTGAAGAGCTATTCGACCTGATTGTAAAATTTGCTGGATATGGATTTAATAAATCTCACTCAGCAGCTTATGCTCTTGTAACATTTTATACATCTTATTTAAAAAAATATTATGCCTCAGAATTTATGGCAGCACTTTTAACCCTAGAAAAAGACAATACGGATAAAGTTGTTAAATACGTCGATGAAGTTAAAAGATTAGGACTTGATTTATTTCCACCTGATATTAATAAATCAGATTTAGTGTTTTCTGCTAAAAAAATCGAGGGAGAAGAAGTTGTAATGTTTGGAATGGGTGCCATAAAAGGTGCCGGAGATGTTGCAATTAACTCTATTTTAAAAGCTAGAAATGAAGGTGGATTATTTACAGATTTACCAGATTTTATCTCACGAATTGATGGAAGTAAAGTAAATAAAAGAGTAATTGAATCTTTAACAAAAGCAGGTGCATTTGATGGTTTTGGATATTCAAGACAAGCCCTTCTTAATCAAATAGAAAAAATCGTTGAAACAGTTGGAAAAGCAGCACTTGCTAAAAAAATGGCAACTGGTTCTTTATTTGGTGATAGTGATGAACTTACAAAAATTGATATTGAACTTGAACATCTTCCCGAATTTGAAGCAAAAGAGATTCTTGAACTTGAAAAAGCATCTTTAGGTTTTTATGTTTCTGGACATCCACTTGATGAATATAGAGAACAAATTGATAAAATCAATTATACACTCTCTTCTCAAATTGATGAACTTGAAGATGGGAGTCAGGCTTTATTTGTTGGAAAAATTGAAAATATCACGGAAAGAATTTCCAAAAAAGGTAATAAATTTGGAATTGCAACAATTATGGATTTCCATGGAAATATTGAACTTATGCTTTTTGAAGATAGATTAAAAGAATTAAAAGAAGATTATAATCTAAATGAACCAATTGCATTTAAAGTAAAAATATCAAAAGATGATAATTTTACAAGAATGAATATTTTAAAAATTGAAAGCATAAAAGATGCAAAAAATGAAAAATTAAAAACTAAACCAAAAGAAATTATTGAACCACCAATAACTATTGCAATTCCTTTTTCAAATGATGAAAATTTAATGTACAAACTATTTGATATTGTGGCAAATAATCAAGGTAAAAGAGAACTAAAACTTTTAATTAAGTCAAAACTTGCAGATTTAGAATTGGAAACTGGTTTTAAAGTAACTTCTCAAGTGGAAAACTTAATACACCAAATTGAAGGAGTTTATATAGTAGCATGAAACATATCCTACTAACAAATGATGATGGTTTTGATGCAGTTGGGTTAAAAGCCTTAATTGAGGCCTTAAAACCAGTTGCTAAAATAACCATAGTTGCACCTGCGAAAAACAAATCAGCTTGTGGTCACTCTTTAACGTTGGACAGACCATTAAGAATGGTTTGCGTGGAAGATGATTTTTACAAAATTGATGATGGAAGCCCAACTGATTGTGTATTTATTTCAATAAGTGATTTATTTAAAGAAGGGAATAAACCTGATTTAGTAATTAGTGGAATAAATATTGGTGCAAATATGGGAGAAGATATTACATATAGTGGAACAGCCTCAGCTGCAATGGAAGCTGTAATTCACGGAATTCCTGCAATTGCAATATCTCAAGTATGTAGAGATAGATGTCAAGATATACAAAATAATTGGGATTTTGCCCTTGCAAAAGAAATAATTGCTCAATTAGCTTTTAAAATATTAAGTAATAATTTTCCATTAGATGAAAGAAAGTTTTTAAATGTTAATATTCCACCAATAAAAGTTGAGGAATGTAATGGCATAAAAGTTACAAAAGCAGGATTTAGAGAGTATGGAAATGATACTCACAGACATCTAAATCCAAGAGGGGAAGAGTATTATTGGATTGGTTTACATCCATTACTTTGGAAACCATCAGAAAATAAAAATTGCGACTTTGAAGCAATAAAAGCAAATTATGTATCAATTACACCAATTATGCTTGATATGACTTCTTACAATGATATACAATCAGTTGAAAATTGGTTAACAAAATAAAAGGAAACAGATGAATTTTACAAAATCGTTATTAAAACATATCGACAAATTAGTTGGTACGTTAAGATCAGATGAACAATTACAAGAAATCTTAAAAAGAAAATTTACAAAAAAAGAGTATAAAATTTTTGTAGCTTTTGAAGAAGGAAAATCTATTGAAGAGATTAAAACTCTTGTAAAAGATGATGCAGAATCAATTGAAAAACACTATAAAGTTGCTTGTAAAAAATTAAATCAAGAAAAATTTAAACAAGAATTAGTATCTTACGAATAAGATACTAATTAATCATAACACCATTTTAATATTAGAATGGTCACCTAACATTTTATAAATCTCTGTTCTATCATCATCATTATGTACTAAAAGTTCAAGAGTATAACTTTTGTATTTACCTTTACTACTAACTTTTGACTCTTTTACTTTATGTTCTCTACTTGATACAACTTCTTTTACAGTTACGTGTATATCAATATGTTCTAAAACAACTAATTTATATTCCCAAGAACATGGGTAATTTAAAACTAATTTTTCTTTACTTAAATCAATCATTATTTAAATCCTCTCTTATAAAATCACCACTTTTACCACCTGATTTTTTCTCTAATTGAACATTAGATATAACCATAGATTTATCAATTGCTTTTACCATATCATAAATAGTTAATAAACCAATAGAAACACCTGTTAGTGCTTCCATTTCAACACCAGTTTGTCCATTTAGCTTAGCAGTTACAATTAGTTTAAATCCAGGTAATTCAGGCTTTTCTTCCACATCACAATTTATTCCACTTAACAATAAAGGATGGCACATAGGAATTAAATCACTTGTTTTTTTCACCCCCATGATTGCAGCAATTACAGCTGTTTGTAAAACTGGGCCTTTTTTTGTAGTATTTGAAATAATTGCTTCAAATGCTTCATCACTCATAGTAATTTCGCCAGAAGCAATTGCAACTCTTCTTGTTTCATATTTATCAGAAACATCAACCATTTTAGGTCTATTATTATCATCTAAGTGTGTTAAATTCAAAATATTCCTTTGTATTAAAAATCAATTATATTCTAATGTTTGTTAAAGTTAAATAAGGATTAAGTAAACTTTAAATATAATCCTACCCTAAAATTTTAAAAAGAAAGTGGGTGATTTTAGTGCCAGGCATAAAAGTTAAAGATAGCGAATCTTTCGACGAAGCTTATAGAAGATTTAAAAAACAATGTGATAGAAATCTTATTGTTACAGAAACTAGAGCTAGAAGATATTTTGAACCAAATACAGAAATTAGAAAAAAACAAAAAATATCGGCTAGAAAGAAAATGTTAAAAAGATTATACATGTTAAGAAGATACGAATCAAGATTATAATATCTTTGATTTGTAAATGCAAAACTCTATTTATAGGGTTTTGTGTTTCTTACATAATTAAAAAACTACTTATATCTACAAAATTCAGCAATTCAAATACCAAATTCCAACTAAGATTTATTCATTAATTTAATTTCAATAAGAAATGAAGATTTACTTCAATTCAAATTGTGAGATGTAGTCTTTACCTTGATAAGTTATTTTAAAATCCCATTTCCCATTTTCTCTACCATCAATATATCTATAGTCATAAGCTGAACTGTCGCCTGCTGGTATAAGCATTTCTCTTGTTCTTGAAATTTCACCTGTTGGACTAATCCAATTTATAATAATATTTTGATCTTTCTCATCTCTGATTACTTCAAATTTACATATAATTGAATTTTCATCTTCTAATATTAAACAATCTACATTTGGATTGTAAGGTACATTTTGTGTTGTTTCTTCTTGGTTTGGTACAAGGTTCTGTGCAAATAATACATTAATTAGTAATAAAAAAGAACTTATATACTTAATCATCTTTCCCTCTTTCTTCCTCTATTTTCATATATTTCATAATAATATGTTTTATAGGAGCATAAAATGTTGTCATCGATACTATTGTCAATATTAGTTGAGCAATTTTAAAAAAGCTACTCTCTTCACTTAAAAAAAATAGGACAAAATAGTAGCTAATAAGCAGTGAGATTATAGCACAAATTATTGTACTTATAATCACAATAATATTATAATTCATTTTTCTCCCAAAGAGGGATTTCATCAATAGTAGCTCTATTTTTTAATACTTCAAAAGGTGTATAAGCTTCTTTATATCCCATTGAAAAATGATTTTTAATCCAATAACCTAAATATATATAAGGAATATTCAATTCTTTTGCAACTTTTATTTGTGCCAATATTGAAAATTTTCCTATAGATAAGTCTGAATATGAATGATCATAATAACAATAAATAGCAGAAATTGAATTAGGTAAAATATCAACTAATGCTACTCCAATTAATTTATCATCTTTTACATATAAAAACTCTTTTGCAAACTCTTCTTTTGCTTCTACATAAGATTTTAAATAATCATCTGGTTCAATTGGAGTATAAGGCCAATCTTTCTTCTCGTTCATAAATTTATGATATTTATCATAAAGATTTAAATGCTCCATTGTAATAGAAGGAGGTCTTATATATAATTTTGTATCTTTATTTTTAGAAATTACTCTTTTTTCTGATTTTGAAAATTTATAATTAGCCACATCAATTCGCATAGAAACACATTTATTACAAAGCTTACACTCTGGAACAAAATGCATTCGACCAAATCTTCTCCAACCTCGTTCCAACATCTCTTGGTATTTAGCTGTTGAACAAGAGTAGATGTATTTATATCTAATATCAGACATTTTGTTTTCAAAATAAGAGCAATTTCTATTCTCTTCCAAAAATTCAATATCTTGACTAAAAATCTGCATTGTTATTCGTTTATTTTTTCTTTTATCTCTTTTGCAATTGCAGAGATTCTTTTTATTTTTTCAGTATTTGATAAACTATCATCAATAATATGTTTTACAAAAGCACTTCCAACAATTACCCCATCAACACCAATAATTTTTTCTTTACAAGTTTTTTCATCAACTCCAAAACCAATATATAAAGGTGTAGAAGAATATTCTCTTACATTTTCTATAATTTTTGATAAATCTTCTTTTTGTCCACTTCCTGTAATTCCAGCATATGCAACCATATAAATAAACTTTTTAGAATTTTCAACAATTGTTTTAATTCTTTCTTTGCTATCAGTAGGTGCAACAAAAGAGATATTTACTTTATTATATTTATTAAATAAAGGTTCTAAATTTTGTGCCATTTCATATGGAAGATCAGGAATGATAGTCCCTTGAATATTATATTCATTTGCTTTTTCTAAAATTTTTTCCACTCCATAATGATAAAATGGGTTTGTGTATCCCATCCATAATGTGTCAATATCTTTTGCAATTTTTGAAGAAACTTCAAATAAATCCTTTAATTTAAAGCCATTATTTAATGCAATTAAATTTGCTTTTTCAATTACCGGTCCATCAGCAACTGGATCAGAAAAAGGAATACCTAATTCTAAAGTATCAACACCAGCATCTTTCATACTATATGCTAAATCTATTGTAAAATTATTATTTGGAAGAGATGATGTAATATAGCCAACTAATTTTTTCAAATTTCTATCCTATTATTTAAATTTATTTTATTTTATCTAAAATCTTCTTTTAAACTATTATTTAATTTCATCTTCATTCAGTTCAGTTTTTTTTCTCTTTCTACTAATAAGTAGTTTAATAATTCTTTGCATATTTATAAAAAATCTTGTAGTATAAGTGGTTTCTGTATTTTCTAACTCTCCACCTAATTTTATATCAATTGCTTCAGATTTTTTCATTGATAAAACTTGAGAAGGGAAAACACTTCTATGTCCTGTCATTAAAAAAGCAATTATAATTGATATAGCAGCATAGTGTCCAATATCCATTCCAAATAACTCAACTGACATTATCATTGCTGCAATTGGAGCACTTGTAGTTCCTGCTAATACACTTACAAATCCAAGTGCTGCAAATAATGGGATATATCCATCTACTAAATATCCAAAAAAGTTACCACTTGTTGCACCAATATAAAAAATAGGAGTAATTACGCCACCACTTCCACCAAAAGATAGAGTTAATGAAGTAAAAATAGTCTTTAAAATAAAGGTATACCAAGGAATATTCTCATGAATCATTTCATCTGAAGACAAAGCATCTTTTATGGTGTTAAAACCTAACCCTAAGTATTCATCCCCAACAATTAAAGTCAAAATTACAATAATAATTCCACCTAAAAATGCTTTTAAAATATAATTTATTTTTATCATTCCAATATATTTATGTAATTCATGTAATGTTGTAATAATAAAATCTGCAACTAAACCAAAAAATATCCCACCAATAATTACTTTTGAGATTAAGACATAATTAAAATCAAAATTAGAAAAAAATGCAATATAAAAATATGTGTAGTTAATTCCAAACATTTTTGCCACAAAAAAAGCAGAAAATCCAGCAACGATAGATGGTAATAAAATATCATACATTAATCCGCCAACGATTAATATCTCAACTCCAAAAATAGCCCCAGCAAGTGGCGTTCCAAAAACTGAAGCAAAACCTGCACTAATTCCACAAATAACTATTTTTTTTCTGTCTCTGTTTGAGAATCTTAATTTCATTGCAATAAAAGAAGCTAATGAAGCACCAATTTGAGCACCAGGTCCCTCTTTACCAACTGAACCACCAGCAAAAATAGTTAATACTGTTGCAAAAAGTTTCGTAGGAACTACACTAAAGTTTATTCTCCCTGCATTTTTATGAATAGCCTCGATTACCTTTTCTGTTCCATGTCCTTCAGCACTTGGAGCAAATTTTTTTACTATAAATACTGTTATTGCTAAAGCAAAAGGCAAAGTATAATAATAATCAAAAGGAAGTAAACTCCTTGAATTTTCACAATATTCTAAAAGTTTTAAAAATAAAGATACAACAGCACCAATTAGTGCACCAATTAAAGAGGATAAAATAATCCATTTTGTAATACTTGCAAACATAATAGTTTGCTCAGCTAAGTGATTTTGAAGATTTGTTTCTTTGTTCATAGTAATACTTTGTTAATACTTGAGTTTTATATAGATTATATTAACAGAACAGTTATTTACTTGTTCTTTAAATATCCATTTTTTCTTACAAATCTTAAAATTTTTATTAAAAAAGTTTGTTTTAGATATAATCTTTACAAATTATTAATAGCTATTAGGAAAAAATATGAGCATTATAAAAAATGATTTTGAAAAAATGAATATAACTAAAATCAAAAAATCAAAAAATAATAAAAAACTAACAGTAATTACAGCTTATGATGCACTTTTTGCAAAACTATTCGAAGAAATCGCAGATATGATTCTGGTTGGAGACAGTTTAAATATGAGTTTTGCAGGAAAGCCAGATACTCTTTCAGCAACACTTGAGCAAATGATTTATCATACAAATGCTGTTTGTACAGGTGCACCAAAATCATTTGTAATAATGGATATGCCATTTGGAACATATATCAATAAAGATGAAGCATTAAAAAATTGTATTGAAGTTTATAGACTTACAAATGCAGCAGCAGTTAAAATTGAAGGAGGAGAAGACAGAGCTGATATTATAAAGCACTTAACTTCTAATTCAATAGCAGTTATGGGACATATTGGATTAATGCCTCAATACGTAAGAAGTGAGGGTGGATATAAAGTTAGAGGTAAAACACATCAAGATGAAAATCAATTAATTGAAGATGCCATTGCTGTTGAAAAAGCAGGAGCTTTTTCAATTGTTGTTGAGGGAGTTATGAGCAATGTTGCAAAAAAGATCACTGAAGTAGTAAATATTCCAGTTATTGGAATTGGAGCTGGAAATGTAACAGATGGACAAGTTTTAGTTTGGTCTGATATGTTAGGATTTTTTGAAGAGTTCAAACCAAAATTTGTAAGACATTATTTAAATGGTGCTTCATTGGTAAAAGATGCCGTTAATCAATATAGAAATGATGTTCAAAATTCTTCATTCCCTTCACGCGAAGAAGAGTATTAATATAAATGGAAAGATTAGTAGAAGTTGAATCAGTATCTTTTGAAGAAGATAATACAGAAATAAGTTTAAGACCATCAAATTGGGATGACTATATAGGTCAAGAAAAAATCAAAAAGAATCTAAAAGTATTTATAGAAGCTAGTAAAAAAAGAAAAGAAGCTTTAGATCATATTCTTTTTTACGGCCCTCCAGGACTTGGGAAAACTACACTTTCATATCTTATCTCAAATGAAATGAATACAAATATCAAAGTAACAGCTGGACCGATGATTGAAAAAAGTGGTGATTTAGCTGCAATTTTAACTAATCTTGAAGAGGGTGATATTTTATTTATTGATGAAATTCACCGTCTTTCTCCAACTGTTGAAGAGATTTTATATCCTGCAATGGAAGATTATAGATTGGATATTATTATTGGGTCTGGACCTGCTGCCCAAACTGTGAAAATTGATTTACCAAGATTTACTCTAATTGGAGCAACAACAAGAGCTGGAATGTTGTCAAATCCTTTAAGAGAGAGATTTGGGATGCATTTTAGAATGCAATTTTATAATCAAGATGAATTATCGAAAATTATTCAAAAAGCAGCAGTTAAATTATCAAAATCTTGTGAAAATGATGCAGCTTTTGAAATTTCAAGAAGAAGTAGAGGAACACCAAGGGTAGCTCTGCGACTTCTAAAAAGAGTTAGAGACTTTGCAGAAGTTGAAAATGAAAATTTAATTCACCTATCTAGATGTAAATATGCCTTAGATGAATTAGGTGTAAATGAGAGTGGTTTTGATGAAATGGATATAAATCTTCTTGAATTATTAGTTTCAAATAGAGGAAAACCAATGGGACTTTCTACAATGGCAGCTGCATTAAGTGAAGACGAGGGAACAATTGAAGATGCAATTGAACCTTATTTACTAGCAAATGGCTATATAGAAAGAACAGCCAGAGGAAGAATCGCTTCATTAAAAACATATGAAATGTTTAGATTATCATATCCAAACAGCGAAAAGTTAGATGAAGATTTACAACAAGGAAAATTATTTTGAAAGCAGCCTATTTTCTAATTGCTATTGCTATTGTAATGATTTTTTTCATTATTCAACTTTTTGATCCATTTATAAAACCAATTATAGTTTCTGTTTTATTAGTCGTAGCAACAAGTTCAATATCACTTTATTTAGAAAATAAATTAAAAAGTAGAGTTGTCTCTGTTTCAATTATGACTATATCTTTAGCTGCACTATTTTTTATTCCTGTTTTATATTGCATATTTTCCTTTGCAAATTTTTTCAATCATGTTGACAAACAATTGTTAATTGAAAATTTAAACCAAATAAAAATATTTATACAAGATAGTTCTAATGATTTTATTTTTATGAAAGATATATTTTCTCAAATTGTTTCAAAAATTGATGTTAGCAAAATTGTTGAAAATATTTTATCTATTAGTGCATATTTAGGAAAAAACTCTGCAAAGTTTATGATTGACATGGTTTTGATTTTAATATTTTATTTTTTCTTTTCACTGTAT
The DNA here is from genome assembly GCF_013201665.1 of Arcobacter venerupis. Taxonomy (NCBI): domain Bacteria; kingdom Pseudomonadati; phylum Campylobacterota; class Epsilonproteobacteria; order Campylobacterales; family Arcobacteraceae; genus Arcobacter; species Arcobacter venerupis. The sequence goes on from NZ_CP053840.1 coordinate 3,066,579, forward strand.
TCAATCTCAATTGGAACATTTATAAAAGGATTACTTCCAATAAAAAAAGAAGATTCAATCATACTTTTTTATGAATCTTCAAATGTAATGACTGTAGTTTTGTATTCACTTTTAATAACTGCAATATTAGAAGGATTTTTATTTGGAGTTTTTCTTAGATTTTATGGTTATGATGGATTACTTTTTGGAGTTTTATATGGATTCGCTTCTTTAATTCCAGTTGTAGGCGGAGTTATAATGTGGCTTCCAATTGTTATCTATGAAGCAACTACTTCAGTGACAAACGCACTTGTAATCGCAATATATTCTATAGTTGTTATTTCAGTAATTGCAGATACTTTTATAAAACCAATGATTATTAAATATATAAATCAAAAAGTTGTAAAAACACCAACAACTATAAATGAACTTTTAATCTTTTTTTCAATTGTAGCAGGTCTTTCAACATTTGGGTTTTGGGGGATGATAATTGGGCCAGCAATGGTTACATTTTTTATATCAATAATGCAACTTTTAAAAAAATATAGTGATGATTTTAAAGATAATGTATCCTAAAATTAGGATACATTAATATTAAATATCACCGCTTTCTCTTTCTCCACCATATGAAGAAATTCCATAATCTAAATTAGCAACCGATTTGAAACCTAAATCTTTCATTATTCTTTGACAATAAGCACTTCTGCTACCACTTAAACAATAAACAACAACTGGAGTATTCTTTTTATCTATAATTCGCTCTAAAGCATCATAAAATGATGTTGTAGGGATTAAGTAATCTGTTCCTTTGATTCTAGTAGAAACCCATTCCATCCATTCTCTTGTATCAACTAAATTAAACTCAACAAAATTCAAGTTTCGAGCTTCTAATAAAGATTCTAATTCAACTGAATTAACTTCATTTTTAGTAAGTAATTTTTCACACTCCTCTTTTGTTAAACCTCTTGAATGAGTTGCAACTGCATCATGTAAACTATTATCTTTACTAATTTCTAATGCTTTTTCTTTTGTACAGAAAATTCCACAGTGACATGAACCTTTTGATGGTATTTCATTCGTTAATGCAGGAGTACATGGACAAAGTCTATTCTCAGTTGTTTCTTGTTCTGACGGTGTTTGTCCTATAACCATAAAACATGGACAGAATTTTTTACCATAAATCATTTGATTTCTAGTAAGTCCCATTTGAATTGATTTATTAACCTCTTCATCTGGATTATAAACTAAACTATGTTTAGATATTACTTCATCGGTAAACTGTTTTGTTAATTCAAATTCATTTAAAAATTCATCACTATTTGTATCTATTTTTCTTATCATTTTAAATCCTATATTATTATAAAAAAGAATAATAGTGTAATAATCTTTACATATGGATATACTAGATTTTATTTAATTGAAGATAAATATAAATTCTCAACTTTTTTTCTAGCCCAAGGGGTTTTTCTAAGAAAAGTTAAACTTGATTTTATAGATGGATTATTATAAAAACATCTTATTTCTATACGATCTGCTAATTCATCCCATCCATACTGTTCTACAAGAGATTCAAGTATCATTTCTAATTTAATTCCATGAAGTGGGTTGTTTGGTTGTTCTATCAATTTTATTCCTATAGTGTATATTAAGTAGATTCTATCAAAAAAAAGCTAAAGAGTTGAGATATAAAAATAACCTAAAAAGCGGGTTAAAAAAAAAGCTTAGCATTGAATACTTTGGTAAGTATAAAAAGCTAAGCTTTAAAAAAACTCAAGAGCTGGCAGCGGCCTACGTTTCCACCAGGGGACCCGGCAGTATTATCGGCGATGAAGTGCTTGACTTCCAGGTTCGGAATGGGACTGGGTATTTCCACTTCTCTATAGCCACCAGCAAAGTTGAGTGTAAAAAGTAAATAAACATAAGATAAATCAATATGTATTGCTCTTTACACTCAACTCGTAAAGGAGTTAAGAAAAAATAATGTTAAAGTCTTATACGCGCTTAAAAAAATATTCATTTTTTCAAGGTAACGCTAGTTTTTTCTAAAAAAACACAATTTGTATTAAATATAAGAAATATATTTAATAAGATAGTAAACCAAAGAATTTGTTAAATAAGCCAAACGTTCTATTAGTACTGGTCAGCTAAACGCCTTACAACGCTTACACATCCAGCCTATCAACCAGTTAGTCTTACTGGGAACTTCAGGGAAAGTTAATCTTAGAGTTGGCTTCGAGCTTAGATGCTTTCAGCTCTTATCACATCCGTACGTAGCTACCCAACGATGCTCTTGGCAGAACAATTGGTACACCAGTGGTACGTTCATCCCGGTCCTCTCGTACTAGGGACAAATCTCTTCAACTTTCCTACGCCCACGGAAGATAGGGACCGAACTGTCTCACGACGTTCTGAACCCAGCTCGCGTACCGCTTTAAATGGCGAACAGCCATACCCTTGGGACCTACTTCAGCCCCAGGATGCGATGAGCCGACATCGAGGTGCCAAACCTCCCCGTCGATGTGAGCTCTTGGGGGAGATCAGCCTGTTATCCCCGGCGTACCTTTTATCCTTTGAGCGATGGCCCTTCCACACAGAACCACCGGATCACTATGACCGACTTTCGTCTCTGTTCGACTTGTATGTCTCACAGTCAAGCTAGTTTATGCCATTATACTCAACTGGCGATTTCCAACCGCCATGAACTAACCTTTGTAAGCCTCCGTTACTTTTTAGGAGGCGACCGCCCCAGTCAAACTACCCACCAGACATTGTCCTGATACAAGATAATTGTACGCAGTTAGTAACTCAAATATTCAAGGGTGGTATCTCAAGGATGGCTCCGACTCTACTTGCGTCTAGTCATCATAGCCTCCCACCTATCCTGCACATGAATATCCAAGCTACAGTGTCAAGCTGTAGTAAAGGTGCACGGGGTCTTTCCGTCTTTCCGCGGGTAGGAGGAATTTTCACCTCCACTACAATTTCACTGGATCCCTGGTTGAGACAGCTCCCATCTCGTTACGCCATTCATGCAGGTCGGTATTTAACCGACAAGGAATTTCGCTACCTTAGGACCGTTATAGTTACGGCCGCCGTTTACTCGGGCTTCAATCAAATGCTTCGCTTGCGCTGACATCATCAGTTAACCTTCGAGCACCGGGCAGGCGTCACACCTTATACATCCACTTACGTGTTAGCAAAGTGCTGTGTTTTTGGTAAACAGTCGGGAGGGACTCTTTGTTGCAACCTCTCTAGCTTTCTGGAGCAAGTCCATATACCAAAGTAGGCACACCTTATACCGAAGATACGGTGCTAGTTTGCAGAGTTCCTTAACCAGGGTTCTTCCACGCGCCTTAGAATACTCATCCCACCCACCTGTGTCGGTTTACGGTACGGGCAACATACAATATACTTAGTGGCTTTTCTTGGCACGACAGTATCATCGATTCTCCATCTCCTCCGAAGAGTGTCAAGAGCCTGTAAGATCTCGGCCTAATGTAACCCGGATTTGCCTAAGTTACAGCCTACGTCCTTCGACCCACTATTCCATCAGTGAGCTCGATTAACTCTATGCGTCCCCACATCGCGCTTGTATGTTGGTATTGAAATATTAATCAATTTGCCATCGTCTACCCCTTTCGGACTCGACTTAGGACCCGACTAACCCTACGATGACGAGCATCGCGTAGGAAACCTTGGGTTTTCGGCGTTGAGGATTCTCACCTCAATTATCGCTACTCATGCCTGCATGCTCACTTCTATCCGCTCCAACGCTCCTTGCCGGTACATCTTCAACGCTGAATAGAACGCTCTCCTACCACTCGAATAAATTCGAATCTAAAGCTTCGGTGCACATCTTAGCCCCGTTATATTTTCCGCGCAGAATCACTAGACCAGTGAGCTGTTACGCTTTCTTTAAAGGATGGCTGCTTCTAAGCCAACCTCCTGGTTGTCACAGTAACTCCACATCGTTTTCCACTTAGATGTGACTTAGGGACCTTAGCTGTTAGTCTGGGTTGTTCCCCTCTCGACGGTGGATTTTATCACCCATCGCCTGACTCCTGTGATTCCACATATAGTATTCATAGTTTGATAGGGTTTGGTACCGCGGTAAGCAGCCCTAGCCCATTCAGTGCTCTACCCCTATATGCTACAACACAAGGCTATACCTAAATATATTTCGGAGAGAACCAGCTATCACGAAGTTTGATTGGCCTTTCACCCCTATCCACAAGTCATCCGGAGACTTTTCAACGCCTATCGGTTCGGTCCTCCACTGGCTCTTACACCAGCTTCAACCTGCTCATGGATAGATCACTTCGTTTCGGGTCTGCAGCATCTGACTAATTCGCCCTATTAAGACTCGCTTTCGCTACGGCTTCGTACTTGACTTAACCTTGCCAGACACCACAACTCGCAGGCTCATTATGCAAAAGGCAGTCCATCACCCTGATAAATCATAGGGCTCTGAATGATTGTAAGCTAATGGTTTCAGGTTCTATTTCACTCTCCTCGCTGGAGTACTTTTCACCTTTCCCTCACGGTACTTGTTCACTATCGATCTGTAAGTAGTATTTAGGATTGGAGGGTGGTCCCCCCAGTTTCAGTCAAAATATCACGTGTTCCGACCTACTCAGGATACCATTAGAGCTATTGAAAATTTAAATTACAGGAGTTTCACCTTCTATGCTACACTTTTCCAAGTATTTCATCTATCTTCTTTAGTCTCATATCATGGTCCTACAACCCCCAATGCAAGCATTGGGTTTGTCCTAATCCGCTTTCGCTCGCCGCTACTGACGGAATCTCGTTTGATTTCTCTTCCTCTGGCTACTGAGATGTTTCACTTCACCAGGTTAGCTCCCCGTAGGGTAACATAGTTCTCACTATGCTGGGTTGCCCCATTCAGAAATCCCCGGATCAAAGCTCTTTGGCAGCTCCCCGAGGCTTATCGCAGCCTAATACGTCTTTCATCGCCTCTTACAGTCTAGGCATCCACCATTAGCCCTTAATAGCTTATTAATAAATAGAGTTAAACTCTATCGCATTTTTGATAATATTCTTTGGCTACTATCTTATTAAACATATTATTTAAAATATATCAATAAAATTAGTTGTGTTCTATCTATTTCTAGATAATTAAAATTTTTGTTTTTAATTATTAGTTCTATTAGAATAAATTCTTTTAGTTCTTTTAATTAAACGAAAAAATTAAAGACTTTAACATTATATTTTTAAATATCATTGTTACTTAAAAAAATTTACATCTTTTCAAGGCAACATTTTTGATTCGAAAATCAAATATAAATTCAATCTTTTTGAACTTATATTTAACTTTTTTATCATTTCTTCTAATTATAACTTTTAGCTTATTTTTAATAGGTGGTGGAGAATAGCGGGATCGAACCGCTGACCTCCTGCGTGCAAAGCAGGCGCTCTCCCAGCTGAGCTAATTCCCCACACTGATTAATCTTTTAAGATTATTTAATGGTGGGCCTATCAGGACTTGAACCTGAGACCTCACGATTATCAGTCGAGCGCTCTAGCCAGCTGAGCTATAGGCCCATTTTTCTACCTATTTAAATAATCTTTATAAACCGAATATAAAAACTCTTTCTTTTTAGTTTTAAGACTAGAAACGAATCTAGTCTCAATTCTCTGAAAGGAGGTGATCCAACCGCAGGTTCTCCTACGGTTACCTTGTTACGACTTCACCCCAGTCGCTGAATCCACTGTGGAAGGTAGCTATTTTAGCATCCCCGCTTCGAATGAGTTCAACTCCCATGGTGTGACGGGCGGTGAGTACAAGACCCGGGAACGTATTCACCGTAGCATAGCTGATCTACGATTACTAGCGATTCCAACTTCATGTAGTCGAGTTGCAGACTACAATCCGAACTGGGAGATATTTTTGAGATTTGCTCCACGTCACCGTATTGCGGCTCTTTGTATACCCCATTGTAGCACGTGTGTAGCCCTGGACGTAAGGGCCATGATGACTTGACGTCGTCCTCACCTTCCTCCTACTTGCGTAGGCAGTCTCATTAGAGTTCTCAGCCGAACTGTTAGCAACTAATGACGAGGGTTGCGCTCGTTGCGGGACTTAACCCAACATCTCACGACACGAGCTGACGACAGCCGTGCAGCACCTGTATATAAGTTTCTGCAAGCAGACACCAATCTATCTCTAGAAAGTTCTTACTATGTCAAGTCCAGGTAAGGTTCTTCGTGTATCGTCGAATTAAACCACATGCTCCACCGCTTGTGCGGGTCCCCGTCTATTCCTTTGAGTTTTAATCTTGCGACCGTACTCCCCAGGCGGCACACTTAATGTGTTAACTGCATTACTGCAAGGTCTAGCCTCACAACAACTAGTGTGCATCGTTTAGGGCGTGGACTACCAGGGTATCTAATCCTGTTTGCTCCCCACGCTTTCGCGTCTCAGCGTCAATAATGTTCCAGTAGATCGCCTTCGCAATCGGTATTCCTTCTGATCTCTACGGATTTTACCCCTACACCAGAAATTCCATCTACCTCTCCCACATTCTAGATATACAGTTTCAAAAGCAGTTCAATAGTTAAGCTATTGGATTTCACTTCTGACTTATTTATCCGCCTACACGCTCTTTACGCCCAGTGATTCCGAGTAACGCTTGCACCCTCCGTATTACCGCGGCTGCTGGCACGGAGTTAGCCGGTGCTTATTCATATGGTACCGTCATTATCTTCCCATATAAAAGGAGTTTACGCACCGAAATGTGTCATCCTCCACGCGGCGTTGCTGCATCAGACTTTCGTCCATTGTGCAATATTCCCCACTGCTGCCTCCCGTAGGAGTCTGGACCGTGTCTCAGTTCCAGTGTGACTGATCATCCTCTCAAACCAGTTAAGCGTCATTGCCTTGGTGAGCCATTACCTCACCAACTAGCTGATACTGTACAGGCTGATCCTAGAGCTATAAATATTTCCCTTGCAGACTTCTGTCTTAAAGGCATATAGAGTCTTAGCAGTCGTTTCCAACTGTTATCCTCTTCTCTAGGGCACATTACCTATATATTACTCACCCGTGCGCCACTTAGCTGACAATTATAGCAAGCTATAATCCGTTCTCGTTCGACTTGCATGTGTTAAGCACGCCGCCAGCGTTCACTCTGAGCCAGGATCAAACTCTCCATAAATTGAAGTTTTTGAACTTGACTTCTTCTGTATTATTTTACTATTACAAAATTATCACTCATAGTATAGACAAGTTATATGTTTTACCATATTGTTCTTGTTTGTTTTTATATTTTTAACATTTATTCTTATTTTACATCTGTAATAAATAACAGATTTTTATAAGAGTCTCATATTCGGTTTATAAAGATTACTTTACAAACGTTATAATTATTTTTAAAGATCATCCAGTTTCGATTACAACGCTTTCTATCATTCTTTCGTTTGATGCGCTTCAGTCAAATTGGACGGGAATTATAATAGATTCTTTTTTCTTTGTCAAGGGGTTATCGCTTAAATTTGGCTTAAATTTTTGGATTATAACTTATATTTACTTATTATTAATAACTTATCTATAAAAAAGCTTTCTTATTTATAAATTACAATAGAATCTAAATTGACAATTCGAATAGATACAAGAGGGAGTATCTTTTTCTTATTTTTTAATAAAGAAGACTTAGTATTAATACTATTTAATAAATCAAATCATCTTATTCAAATATATAAACCTATAAATCCAAGCTAAATAACTAAGTGATGAGTTAATAAAAAGAGAAGAAAGAGTATTAAATAAAGAAAAACATTAAATAAGGGCTAAATAAAGTAAAAGTTAGGGATGGTGGTGCTCACAACAGGATTTGAACCTGTAACCTCTTCCTTACCATGGAATTGCTCTACCGTTGGAGCTATGCAAGCAAAAGAGAATAATAAAGAACTAACTGAATATGTGTATAGAGTTAGTGTAAATATAAAAATAAAGATCAATTATACTAGAATAATAGGATAATAAAAAATGAATATAAAAATAACCTAAAAAGCGGGTTAAAAAAAAAGCTTAGCATTGAATACTTTGGTAAGTATAAAAAGCTAAGCTTTAAAAAAACTCAAGAGCTGGCAGCGGCCTACGTTTCCACCAGGGGACCCGGCAGTATTATCGGCGATGAAGTGCTTGACTTCCAGGTTCGGAATGGGACTGGGTATTTCCACTTCTCTATAGCCACCAGCAAAGTTGAGTGTAAAAAGTAAATAAACATAAGATAAATCAATATGTATTGCTCTTTACACTCAACTCGTAAAGGAGTTAAGAAAAAATAATGTTAAAGTCTTATACGCGCTTAAAAAAATATTCATTTTTTCAAGGTAACGCTAGTTTTTTCTAAAAAAACACAATTTGTATTAAATATAAGAAATATATTTAATAAGATAGTAAACCAAAGAATTTGTTAAATAAGCCAAACGTTCTATTAGTACTGGTCAGCTAAACGCCTTACAACGCTTACACATCCAGCCTATCAACCAGTTAGTCTTACTGGGAACTTCAGGGAAAGTTAATCTTAGAGTTGGCTTCGAGCTTAGATGCTTTCAGCTCTTATCACATCCGTACGTAGCTACCCAACGATGCTCTTGGCAGAACAATTGGTACACCAGTGGTACGTTCATCCCGGTCCTCTCGTACTAGGGACAAATCTCTTCAACTTTCCTACGCCCACGGAAGATAGGGACCGAACTGTCTCACGACGTTCTGAACCCAGCTCGCGTACCGCTTTAAATGGCGAACAGCCATACCCTTGGGACCTACTTCAGCCCCAGGATGCGATGAGCCGACATCGAGGTGCCAAACCTCCCCGTCGATGTGAGCTCTTGGGGGAGATCAGCCTGTTATCCCCGGCGTACCTTTTATCCTTTGAGCGATGGCCCTTCCACACAGAACCACCGGATCACTATGACCGACTTTCGTCTCTGTTCGACTTGTATGTCTCACAGTCAAGCTAGTTTATGCCATTATACTCAACTGGCGATTTCCAACCGCCATGAACTAACCTTTGTAAGCCTCCGTTACTTTTTAGGAGGCGACCGCCCCAGTCAAACTACCCACCAGACATTGTCCTGATACAAGATAATTGTACGCAGTTAGTAACTCAAATATTCAAGGGTGGTATCTCAAGGATGGCTCCGACTCTACTTGCGTCTAGTCATCATAGCCTCCCACCTATCCTGCACATGAATATCCAAGCTACAGTGTCAAGCTGTAGTAAAGGTGCACGGGGTCTTTCCGTCTTTCCGCGGGTAGGAGGAATTTTCACCTCCACTACAATTTCACTGGATCCCTGGTTGAGACAGCTCCCATCTCGTTACGCCATTCATGCAGGTCGGTATTTAACCGACAAGGAATTTCGCTACCTTAGGACCGTTATAGTTACGGCCGCCGTTTACTCGGGCTTCAATCAAATGCTTCGCTTGCGCTGACATCATCAGTTAACCTTCGAGCACCGGGCAGGCGTCACACCTTATACATCCACTTACGTGTTAGCAAAGTGCTGTGTTTTTGGTAAACAGTCGGGAGGGACTCTTTGTTGCAACCTCTCTAGCTTTCTGGAGCAAGTCCATATACCAAAGTAGGCACACCTTATACCGAAGATACGGTGCTAGTTTGCAGAGTTCCTTAACCAGGGTTCTTCCACGCGCCTTAGAATACTCATCCCACCCACCTGTGTCGGTTTACGGTACGGGCAACATACAATATACTTAGTGGCTTTTCTTGGCACGACAGTATCATCGATTCTCCATCTCCTCCGAAGAGTGTCAAGAGCCTGTAAGATCTCGGCCTAATGTAACCCGGATTTGCCTAAGTTACAGCCTACGTCCTTCGACCCACTATTCCATCAGTGAGCTCGATTAACTCTATGCGTCCCCACATCGCGCTTGTATGTTGGTATTGAAATATTAATCAATTTGCCATCGTCTACCCCTTTCGGACTCGACTTAGGACCCGACTAACCCTACGATGACGAGCATCGCGTAGGAAACCTTGGGTTTTCGGCGTTGAGGATTCTCACCTCAATTATCGCTACTCATGCCTGCATGCTCACTTCTATCCGCTCCAACGCTCCTTGCCGGTACATCTTCAACGCTGAATAGAACGCTCTCCTACCACTCGAATAAATTCGAATCTAAAGCTTCGGTGCACATCTTAGCCCCGTTATATTTTCCGCGCAGAATCACTAGACCAGTGAGCTGTTACGCTTTCTTTAAAGGATGGCTGCTTCTAAGCCAACCTCCTGGTTGTCACAGTAACTCCACATCGTTTTCCACTTAGATGTGACTTAGGGACCTTAGCTGTTAGTCTGGGTTGTTCCCCTCTCGACGGTGGATTTTATCACCCATCGCCTGACTCCTGTGATTCCACATATAGTATTCATAGTTTGATAGGGTTTGGTACCGCGGTAAGCAGCCCTAGCCCATTCAGTGCTCTACCCCTATATGCTACAACACAAGGCTATACCTAAATATATTTCGGAGAGAACCAGCTATCACGAAGTTTGATTGGCCTTTCACCCCTATCCACAAGTCATCCGGAGACTTTTCAACGCCTATCGGTTCGGTCCTCCACTGGCTCTTACACCAGCTTCAACCTGCTCATGGATAGATCACTTCGTTTCGGGTCTGCAGCATCTGACTAATTCGCCCTATTAAGACTCGCTTTCGCTACGGCTTCGTACTTGACTTAACCTTGCCAGACACCACAACTCGCAGGCTCATTATGCAAAAGGCAGTCCATCACCCTGATAAATCATAGGGCTCTGAATGATTGTAAGCTAATGGTTTCAGGTTCTATTTCACTCTCCTCGCTGGAGTACTTTTCACCTTTCCCTCACGGTACTTGTTCACTATCGATCTGTAAGTAGTATTTAGGATTGGAGGGTGGTCCCCCCAGTTTCAGTCAAAATATCACGTGTTCCGACCTACTCAGGATACCATTAGAGCTATTGAAAATTTAAATTACAGGAGTTTCACCTTCTATGCTACACTTTTCCAAGTATTTCATCTATCTTCTTTAGTCTCATATCATGGTCCTACAACCCCCAATGCAAGCATTGGGTTTGTCCTAATCCGCTTTCGCTCGCCGCTACTGACGGAATCTCGTTTGATTTCTCTTCCTCTGGCTACTGAGATGTTTCACTTCACCAGGTTAGCTCCCCGTAGGGTAACATAGTTCTCACTATGCTGGGTTGCCCCATTCAGAAATCCCCGGATCAAAGCTCTTTGGCAGCTCCCCGAGGCTTATCGCAGCCTAATACGTCTTTCATCGCCTCTTACAGTCTAGGCATCCACCATTAGCCCTTAATAGCTTATTAATAAATAGAGTTAAACTCTATCGCATTTTTGATAATATTCTTTGGCTACTATCTTATTAAACATATTATTTAAAATATATCAATAAAATTAGTTGTGTTCTATCTATTTCTAGATAATTAAAATTTTTGTTTTTAATTATTAGTTCTATTAGAATAAATTCTTTTAGTTCTTTTAATTAAACGAAAAAATTAAAGACTTTAACATTATATTTTTAAATATCATTGTTACTTAAAAAAATTTACATCTTTTCAAGGCAACATTTTTGATTCGAAAATCAAATATAAATTCAATCTTTTTGAACTTATATTTAACTTTTTTATCATTTCTTCTAATTATAACTTTTAGCTTATTTTTAATAGGTGGTGGAGAATAGCGGGATCGAACCGCTGACCTCCTGCGTGCAAAGCAGGCGCTCTCCCAGCTGAGCTAATTCCCCACACTGATTAATCTTTTAAGATTATTTAATGGTGGGCCTATCAGGACTTGAACCTGAGACCTCACGATTATCAGTCGAGCGCTCTAGCCAGCTGAGCTATAGGCCCATTTTTCTACCTATTTAAATAATCTTTATAAACCGAATATAAAAACTCTTTCTTTTTAGTTTTAAGACTAGAAACGAATCTAGTCTCAATTCTCTGAAAGGAGGTGATCCAACCGCAGGTTCTCCTACGGTTACCTTGTTACGACTTCACCCCAGTCGCTGAATCCACTGTGGAAGGTAGCTATTTTAGCATCCCCGCTTCGAATGAGTTCAACTCCCATGGTGTGACGGGCGGTGAGTACAAGACCCGGGAACGTATTCACCGTAGCATAGCTGATCTACGATTACTAGCGATTCCAACTTCATGTAGTCGAGTTGCAGACTACAATCCGAACTGGGAGATATTTTTGAGATTTGCTCCACGTCACCGTATTGCGGCTCTTTGTATACCCCATTGTAGCACGTGTGTAGCCCTGGACGTAAGGGCCATGATGACTTGACGTCGTCCTCACCTTCCTCCTACTTGCGTAGGCAGTCTCATTAGAGTTCTCAGCCGAACTGTTAGCAACTAATGACGAGGGTTGCGCTCGTTGCGGGACTTAACCCAACATCTCACGACACGAGCTGACGACAGCCGTGCAGCACCTGTATATAAGTTTCTGCAAGCAGACACCAATCTATCTCTAGAAAGTTCTTACTATGTCAAGTCCAGGTAAGGTTCTTCGTGTATCGTCGAATTAAACCACATGCTCCACCGCTTGTGCGGGTCCCCGTCTATTCCTTTGAGTTTTAATCTTGCGACCGTACTCCCCAGGCGGCACACTTAATGTGTTAACTGCATTACTGCAAGGTCTAGCCTCACAACAACTAGTGTGCATCGTTTAGGGCGTGGACTACCAGGGTATCTAATCCTGTTTGCTCCCCACGCTTTCGCGTCTCAGCGTCAATAATGTTCCAGTAGATCGCCTTCGCAATCGGTATTCCTTCTGATCTCTACGGATTTTACCCCTACACCAGAAATTCCATCTACCTCTCCCACATTCTAGATATACAGTTTCAAAAGCAGTTCAATAGTTAAGCTATTGGATTTCACTTCTGACTTATTTATCCGCCTACACGCTCTTTACGCCCAGTGATTCCGAGTAACGCTTGCACCCTCCGTATTACCGCGGCTGCTGGCACGGAGTTAGCCGGTGCTTATTCATATGGTACCGTCATTATCTTCCCATATAAAAGGAGTTTACGCACCGAAATGTGTCATCCTCCACGCGGCGTTGCTGCATCAGACTTTCGTCCATTGTGCAATATTCCCCACTGCTGCCTCCCGTAGGAGTCTGGACCGTGTCTCAGTTCCAGTGTGACTGATCATCCTCTCAAACCAGTTAAGCGTCATTGCCTTGGTGAGCCATTACCTCACCAACTAGCTGATACTGTACAGGCTGATCCTAGAGCTATAAATATTTCCCTTGCAGACTTCTGTCTTAAAGGCATATAGAGTCTTAGCAGTCGTTTCCAACTGTTATCCTCTTCTCTAGGGCACATTACCTATATATTACTCACCCGTGCGCCACTTAGCTGACAATTATAGCAAGCTATAATCCGTTCTCGTTCGACTTGCATGTGTTAAGCACGCCGCCAGCGTTCACTCTGAGCCAGGATCAAACTCTCCATAAATTGAAGTTTTTGAACTTGACTTCTTCTGTATTATTTTACTATTACAAAATTATCACTCATAGTATAGACAAGTTATATGTTTTACCATATTGTTCTTGTTTGTTTTTATATTTTTAACATTTATTCTTATTTTACATCTGTAATAAATAACAGATTTTTATAAGAGTCTCATATTCGGTTTATAAAGATTACTTTACAAACGTTATAATTATTTTTAAAGATCATCCAGTTTCGATTACAACGCTTTCTATCATTCTTTCGTTTGATGCGCTTCAGTCAAATTGGACGGGAATTATAATAGATTCTTTTTTCTTTGTCAAGGGGTTATCGCTTAAATTTGGCTTAAATTTTTGGATTTATCCTCTCATTAAACTTTTACTATCTTTTTATTGGCTTTTGAGTGTTTTTTAGTGATTTTAATACTCATTTAATTTTATATTAATCTTTTATTTACTTTTTTGAGATAATATATTGCTAATATCGTTATCTATATTTAATGTAAATATATAAGTATACTACATAGTAGAATTACGAAATCAAAATTTAAAGGAAGACTATATGTACAATAGAGATTATTTATCAAACCAATCTTCAGAATATACACATGAATCATCACAAGTTCAGTTAATGAGCTTTTTAAAAGCTACTTATCAATTATTTGCGGGGTCATTATTAGCAGCGACTGCTGGTGCGTATATAGGATTAGGAATTGTTTCAATTTTAATGGGACCTGTTAAATGGGTTTTATTTGCTGTAGAATTAGCATTAATTTTCTTTGTTATTCCAAGAACAAAACACACTCCTGGTGTTAATTTAGCTGTTTTATTTGCATTTACATTTATTACAGGTTTAACAATTGCACCATTATTAACTGCAATTTTTTCAATGCCAGGTGGTGCAGCTATCGTTGGTCAAGCATTTTTAATGACTTCAGTTGCATTTGGTGGGATATCAATGTTTGCAATGACTACTAAAAGAGATTTCTCTTCAATGGGTAAATTTTTACTTATTGCTTTAATAATTATGATTGTTGCAGGTATTTCTAATATCTTTATCCAATCTTCGATGATGCAATTAATAATTGCAAGTGCAGGAGCTTTGTTATTTTCTGCTTTCATTTTATATGATACACAAAATATTATCAAAGGTCATTATGACTCACCAATTGAAGCTGCGTTATCTTTATATTTAGATTTCTTTAATTTGTTTATATCTCTATTACAAATTTTAGGAATTATGAATAGTGATGACAAATAATAAAACTAACTCTTTATAAGAGTTAGTTTTCAATTACTATGAAAAAAGAAAATTACTTAAGACTTATCGATGCAAATTTAAATAGACTACGTGAAGGAATCCGTGTAGTTGAAGATATTTTTAGATATGTATATAATGATAAATCAACTGCTATCAAACTAAAAGAATTACGACATTTATCAAGATTAAAAAATTACATTGAATTACTTGAAACTAGAGATGTAAAAAATGATGTTTTAAGAAGTTCTATAAAAAGTGAACTAAACCGAACGGATTTATACTCAATTTTAATAGCTAATTTTAAAAGAGCCCAAGAAAGCTCAAGAGTTCTTGAAGAATTCTGCAAATTAATCTCAATTGAAGATAGTGAGAATTTTAAATATATTAGATATGAACTTTATAATTTAGAAATTGTTTTAACAAAAATAACTTCAAATTCTAAATAATTTAAATTATAATCTTTGTATAATTTTTTTGCCTCTTTGAAATCCAATGATGCTTTACCACTTACCCCAGACTTTTTAATATAATCAAATAAATCTCTTTTATTATCAAACTCCAATTTGTACATTATAGTTTCAAATTCACATAAAAAATATTTTGAAAAAGCCTCTTTTATTGATTCTTCATCTAATATTGGTGATTTTGAATTTGTAATTTCTTGAATAGTTTTAAAAGTATTTGATGTGAATAAAACAGCATTTATTTCATTTGTAATAAATGAAAGATGTTTTATTATCTTTGATAAATCTTTTGACCATTGTAAAGCAGATGATGATAAAACAATATCATAACTGTTATCTTTTATTTCATCTAAAAACTCTTGTGCATCAAAATCAAAACACTTTACATTAATATTTTCACCTTTTGGATGTAACTCACACATTGATGCTGAAAAATCTATTGCTTTATAAAAATCTATATCCCATGAAATATGATTATATACTTGCCCTGAGCCACAACCTAATTCTAAAACTCTTTTTGGTTGAAATTTTAATTCACGTACAAGTGATTTTGCAACAATTTGCTGAATAATATTGTGATTTTTATACTCTTTTGCATATTTTGAGAATTGGTTTTTAACTGACAAATTTACTCTTTATAAAATTACTAGAAATATGTTTTAATATCTATTTTAACTTATTCTTAATAAGTTTTAGATAAAATAGCTACCATTTTTAAAAAAGGAAATAGATAATGACATCTACACTTTTAATCGTTCAGTTTGTATTAGCAATTTTACTAACAATAATAATCTTACTTCAAAAAAGTTCAAGTATTGGTCTTGGAGCTTATAGTGGAAGTAATGATTCATTATTTGGGGCTAAAGGTCCTGCAAACTTCTTAACAAAAGCTACAATGGCTTTAGGTTTAGTTTTTGTAATAAACACTGTAGTTTTAGGTTATTTATTTAATCAACAAAGAAATCAAAGTGCTGTTGACTCAGTAAAAGTTGATTCTTTAATTCCAACAGCACCTATTACACAAACTTCTGAGCAAGCACCAGCAGCTCCTACAACAGCAGCCCCTGTTCCAACAGTTCCAGAAAATAAATAAGCCTAAGAAATAAAGAAATATGAAGTATTTCTTACTTCTTTGTTTATCTTATTTTTATCTTCAAGCCAACGGTCATATCTTTGTATATCACCGATTTGGTGATGAGAAACATCAAAGTACAAATACAACTTTACAAGAATTAGAAAAAGAGTTTGAATATTTCAAAACTAATAATTATAAAGTAGTAACAGTTTCTCAAATTGCCAATAAAATTAAAAACAATGAAGAAATTCCTGATAATTGGATTGCTTTTAGTATAGATGATGCGTATAAAAGTTTTTATTTAAATGCGATGGAACTATTTAAAAAGTACAATTATCCCTTTACTCTTTTTGTTTATGTTGAAGCAACAAATAGTAAATATTCAGATTTTATGACGTGGGAAGAAATAGCTGATGCTTCAAAATATGGAGAGATTGCCCTGCACTCTTATTCACATAAGCAATTAATGAAACTCACAGATGATGAAATTTTAAAAGATACAAAAATTTCTTATGAAATCTTTGAAAAAAACTTAGGTTTTAAGCCAAAGGGATATTCATATCCTTATGGAGAGTATGACCAAAGGGTAAAAGAAAAAATAAAAGAGTTTGATTTTGAATATATTGTAAATCAAAATAATGGCTCAGTAAATAAAAATAGTGATATTTTTGATTTAAATAGAGTTGCCTTAGTTGGTAAAATTAATTTACATGAAAAACTAAAATATAAAACACTAGAAGCAACTTGGGTTGAACCACAAACATATCCAAAAGATGGGATACTAAAACATGTAAGAGTTGAAGTAAATCCACAAATAACGGATGCAAAATTGTTTATATCAACCTATGGTTGGCAAGATATCAAAGTTAAAAATGGTATAATTGACATCAAATTAAACAAAAAACTAAATTTACCTAGAAACAGAGTAGCTATTAGCACTGATTACTACACTATTTCAAACAAATTATTAATCAAATAAAGGAGAATGAATGTTAGAAGAAATATATGCTCAAACTAAAGAACATATGGAAAAATCTATCGAGGCTTTAAGAAAAGATTATAGGTCTTTAAGAACAGGAAAAGTAAATGTTAATATCTTAGATGGTATTAAAATTGATTATTATGGAACACCAACTGATTTAAGTCAAGTAGGTTCAGTTTTATCACCAGATGCTACAACTATTGTTATTAATCCATGGGAAAAGAATCTTTTAGGCTTAATTGATAAAGCAATTCAAACGGCAAATATTGGTGTTAATCCAAACAATGATGGTGTTGTAATTAAATTATTCTTCCCACCAATGACTACTGATCAAAGAGAAAATACTGTTAAACAAGCAAAAGTTATGACTGATAATGCAAAAGTTGCAATTAGAAATATTAGACAAAATGCTAATACTAAAGCAAAAAATCTTCTAAAAGATAAATTAATCACTGAAGATGAAAATAAAAGAGCGCAAGACGAAATCCAAAAGATAACTGATTCTTATGTTGTTAAAGCTGATGAGACTTTAAAAGCAAAAGAAAAAGAAATAAGAACGATTTAATTATGAATGTAGCTCAAATATATAAAGATGCCCAAGCATTATTAGAAGGTCACTTCAAATTAAGTAGTGGAAATCACTCAAAATTTTATTTACAATCAGCAAAAGTTTTAGAAGATCCTAAAACTGCAAAATTATTAGCTGAAGCCTTAGCTGATCAAATTAAAGAAGCTGGTATAAAAGTTGATGCTGTTTGTTCACCTGCACTTGGTGGATTAATTGCTGGTTTTGCCCTTGCAACTGCACTTGATGTAAGATTTATTTTTGCAGAAAGAGTTGAAGGTGAGATGTCAATCAGAAGAGGTTTTGAAGTTAAAGAAGGTGAAAACTATATTATTTGTGAAGATATTATCACAACTGGTGGAAGTGCACTTGAAGCTGCAAAACAAGTTGAAAATGCTGGTGGAAATATTGTTGCTTATGCTGCACTTGCTAACAGAGGATTTTGTTCAAGAGTTGGAAGCACATTAGAAGCAAAAGATAATTGTAAATTACCACTTAATAAACCACTTTTTGCACTTGATGATTTCACATTTGAAATGTATGCACCAGATGAATGTCCTATGTGTAAAGAAGGAAGCATTGCTTATAAACCTGGTAGTAGAGGTAATTAATTAATGGCAAAATGGAGAGATGTTAAGCATAACAAAGTTAAAACACAAAAAAATGAGCTTAATATTAAATCACCTAAAAGTGATTTAGCCTCTCTTCTTTCTAGATTAAAAGCTTTTCTTACTGATACATTTTTGATTACCACTCCTATTCTTTATATAGTTATATATTTAGTAATGGGAAGTGGTGAAGAATTTGCACAAAATAGAGTATTGGGTTGGAGTATAATATTTATAGTTCATGCTCTTCTTATCTTAATTTTTTGGCTTAAAAATGGACAAACTCCAGGACTTAAAGCTTACGATTTAAAACTTGTTGACAATAGAACTAAACAAAGAGTTTCAGTTATTCAAGTTCTTGTTCGATACATAACAACACTATTTGCTGTGCTATCATTTTTTTTACTTTTTATGCCTTTTTTTAATAAGGATAAAAGAACTTTCCAAGATATTCTTTCAAACACAATTATCATCAATGATAAATAATGCTTTTTTTTAACTTATCAGCATTCTATTTTTTTTATTTTGCAGCAGTTGGTGTATATGTAATATTTTTACCAAAAGTACTTCACGATATTGGTTATGGCACTTTTGATATAGGTATTGTTTTAGCACTGGCACCTTTGATGAGATTTTTGACGCCTTTTATGTTTTTAAAACATATTAAATTAGATCAAAAGATGTTTAAAAGGGCTCTTTTAACAGCTATCTTTTTGGCTTCTTGTTTTTATTTAACAATAGAAAACTTTTATTTATTTACAATAAATAATGCAATTTTAGGAGCTTGTTTATCACTTATATTACCTTATCTTGAAATAATTGCAATTTCAAATCTTGGAAAAGAAAAATATGGAAAATCACGCCTTTATGGTTCAATTGGGTTTATGATTATTGCATTAGTGCTTGCAAAATTTTTAACTCAACCTTATATTGCAATACATTACTATTTAGTTTTAATTACTTTAACGGTAATTTTTGCAATCTCTTTATTAAAGTTTGATGTAGAACACAAAATTGAGCAAAATAACAAAGTATTTTCTTTTTTTGAATATTGGCCTTTTTGGTTAAGTATTTTTTTCATGCAAATAAGTTTTGGAGGTTTTTATAATTTCTTTACAATTTATGAAACCCAACATGGGATAAGTCTTGAAATGACTTCTTACCTTTGGTCATTTGGGGTTATTTGTGAAATATTGATGCTTTATTTTCAAGCTCCTATTTTGAAAAACAATCTGCTATCAATCATAAAATTTTGTGTTACAATTACAATTTTAAGATGGCTTCTATTATATCTATTTCCAGATTCATTGAATGTAACATTTTTTTCTCAAGCTATTCATGCTTTTTCATTTGGACTTTATCATAGTTCTGTAATTATGTATTTATATAGTTTGTATGAAAATAAAAAATTAGCACAACAATTTATGTATGGTGTAGGTTATGGTCTTGGTGGATTTATTGGAGCTTTAGTCGCAGGTGCTGTTTATGGTGAGTTTTTATTTATATTTAGTGCATTATTTTCACTATTATCTTTAATAGCTCTTAACTTTATAAAAATTAATTTAACAAAAGAAAAAACATGAAATTTATATTCCTCTTCCTATTTTTAATCTCGTCATCTTTCGCTATCAGTATTGATAAAACATGGTATGACAATACAAAAGAAGAACTACAAAAATTATACACGACACAAATAACTAAAATTACTTCATCAAAAAGTGATTTAAATGCGGAAGAAAAAGAACAAGTTGAATATCAACTTTTACTTTTAAAGAAATTGCAAGCAACATTAAATGATGAAAATAGTTTTGATTTAAAAAATATTGATGAAATTACAACAATAGATAAATATATTGATCAAATAAAGCTATATTTAAAAATAGCAAATGATTATGATTCAATAAAAGAGGAATTTACTCAAAACAGCAATAAAATTTATCTTCTTGAAGAGCAAATAGATAAATTAACAAATAAAGAAGATATTTCAACAGTTAATTCTCAATTATTATATGCCTATTATAAATTAAAAAATATTCAAGATAAAGCTACTATTGATGAATATGACAAATATTTAGAAAATTTTAAAAAAATATTACTTGATAGTTTAGAACCTATAAAATTTGTGGATAATCCAACTTTACAAAATAGAATTGAAAAAGCATTAAACAGTTTCAATGATATTATTAAAGATGAAAAGAAATTATCACTTGCTTATGACAAAGCAAAAATCACAGAAAATGAGTGGAAAATTAAAGCACTTGATGCTCAAATTGAACAGTTAAAAATTGATAAATCAAAATTAATAAATCAATATGTTTATTTAAAAGTAGAAGAGCTTCTTCCACTATTAAAAAATAAAAAAACTAGCTACTTTGAAATGAGTAATACTCTACAACAATTTATGAGAGAGAATCAAGCAAATTATGACTCATTAAATGAACTTCTAAAATATCTATCAAGGGAGAGATTAGGAGTTACTAAAAGTACATTTGCAGATACAAAACAAAGTTTTATTGATATAATAAAATTTGGATGGGAAGAGATAAATAATCCAATTATTCCAATTGGTGATGGAATTTCAATTTTAGCAATTAGTAAATTCTTTTTTATCTTTATTCTTGGTTTCTCAATAGCAACTTTTTATAAAAAAAGAATCTCTAATGCTCGTTCAAACTATCTAAAAAACACTTCAATTTCTACAAGAACAATGCTTGCAAATCTTGGGTACTACTTTTTAGTTGCTATAACTTTTGTCTTTGGGTTAAAATCCATTGGAATTGATTTATCTTCACTTACTATTTTAGTTGGGGCTTTATCAGTTGGTATCGGGTTTGGTTTACAAAATATTGTTTCAAACTTTATTTCTGGAATTATTCTAATCTTTGAAAGAGCTATTCAAGTTGGACACATAATTGAAATAGCAACAGGATTAAGAGGAAAAGTTTCTCAAATTAATATGAGAAGTAGTGTTATTACAACTTTTGATAATATTGATATTATTATTCCAAACTCTACATTAATTCAAAACAATGTAATAAATCTTACTTTTTCAGATGACATAAGAAGATTAAATATTCCTTTTGGAGTGGCATATGGTTCAGACATTGATAATGTTATTCACATTCTTTTAGATAATTTAAAAGATAGTAATCTAATGTACATAAGAAATGATAGTGAAAAAATAGCAAAAGTTAGAATGACTATGATGAATGCTAGCTCTATTGATTTTGAATTACTTGTTTGGATTAGTGAGAATCCTGATGAAAATGGGATTGGTTCGTCTAATATGTCTGATTTTTTAATTTTTATTTATAAAACATTACAGGCAAATAATATAGAAATTCCATTTCCTCAAATGGATATACATTTGAAAAGAAATTAGTATGAAATATTTTAGAATATCTTTTTTACTTGTCATTTGTTCATTAATTCTTGTTTCATATCTTGGCTTTATAAAAGATGGGATTACTGGTGCTTTAAATCTACTTTGGTTAACTACAATATTGATACTGATGGAAATTTCTTTATCTTTTGATAATGCAATTGTAAATGCTTCAATTTTAAAAAATTGGAATGACTTTTGGAAAAAAGCATTTTTAACAGTTGGCATTCTTGTAGCTGTTTTTGGGATGCGTTTACTTTTTCCTTTATTAATTGTTTCTGTTACTACAAATTTATCATTAATTGATGTTTTTAATTTGGCAATGAATAACCCTGACCAATATGAAAAAGAGTTAACTTCGCATGAACATGAAGTTTCTGCTTTTGGAAGTATGTTTTTACTTTTAGTATTTTTAAACTTTTTATTAGATACTGAAAGAAAAATATTTTGGATTGGAAAATTTGAGCAAAAAATAGCAACTTTTGGTAAAACTAAAATCTTATCTTATCTTGTTGCTTTTTTAATTTTATGTATTTTCTTATTTCTAATGGAAGATTCTAAGAAATATGATTTTTTTATATCTGGATTATGGGGAATTGGGATTTATCTATTTATTCATCTTTTATGTTTTTTATTAGAAAAAGGTGGGGACAATTTTCAAAATCTAATTAAACATGGAAGTGTTGTAGGATTTTTATATTTAGAAGTACTTGATGCTTCTTTTTCTTTTGATGGAGTAATTGGAGCTTTCGCAATAAGTAAAAATATTTTAGTTATTATGATTGGATTAGGAACAGGAGCCATGTTTGTAAGGTCGTTAACTATTTATTTAGTTGAAAAAGAGACTTTGAATAATTATGTATTTTTAGAACATGGTGCTCATTATGCGATTGGGATATTGGCTTTTATTATGCTTTTAAGTGCTAAATTTCATATACCAGAAGCTTTAACTGGATTAATAGGAATCTCTTTTATTTTATTGTCTTTATACTCTTCAATAAAATATAATAGGATTTCTTAAATCCAATTTTTTCTTTTAAAAATATAAAACTGAATTGTTACGAGAACAACTAAAATAAGAGAAAAAACATAAAAAGCATTATCATCTTTTGCCCCTGGAATTCCACCTATATTTATACCTAAAAGTCCAGTCAAGAAAGTAAGTGGCAGAAAAATTACTGAAATAAGAGATAAAACATACATCTTTTTATTCATTTGTTCACTAAGTGTATTTGCTAGCTCTTCTTGAATTAAAATTACTTTATCTCTTATGGTATCAAGTTCCTCAATATGTCTCATAAGTTGGTCATTTATCTCTCTTAATTCTATTCTTTGATATTCATCAATCCAAGAGACTTTATCATTATAAAGTTTATTCAAAGCCTCTTTTTGAGGGAAAAGGTATCTTCTAAAAATAATAGTTTCTCTTCGTATTGATAATATCTCATTTCTAAATTGCATATCACTTGAATCAATCAAACTCTCTTCTAAAGAGTCTGTTCTATCTTCTATTTGATTTATAATATCTTCCAATCGAGAAGTTATTCTATATGTTAAATCAATCAAAAATTCAGAAGAACTTTTAGGCCCACTGTTATTTTTAAATGAATCAATTATTTCACTAATTGATAATATATTTCTCTTTTTTGTAGTAATTATCAGATTTTCAGATACATATAATCTAATAGAAACCATGTTTTCAGGTTTTGAATTTGGATTTAAGTTAGCACCTCTTAAAGCAATAAGTAAAGAATCACCTAAAACAGTTGTTCTAGGTCTTGTCTCTTCTGTCAAAAGTGCATCAGCAGCAATTGAATCTATTTTGCTTTTATTAGTAATCCACTCAATTGCTTCATTACTTGAATAATCAAAATGCACCCATAAAATTTTATTTGTTCTATCAACAGTATCTAACTGTTCATAACTTAACTCTAATGCTCCACCATTTTTATCAAGTAAAAAGGCTTGAACTGGTTTTTTGTCTGACATGAATAAACCTTTAAATTATTGAATAAACTATTTCTGTTTTAAGTTTTTGTTTTTTAATCTCTTCTATTTTTAGATTTTCTATTTGCATATTCATCAGTTCATCTATAGTTTTTATATTACTTCGTGCAATTAATTTTAAAATAATTCCACGATAAGCTTTTGCCCAATGACTCACAACTTTTCCATCTTTTATAAATTTCATTGTTGTATATGGTTTTTCTATTTTGTAAAACTTCTCATAAAATCCAGCTCGTAAATCTATAATATCTTCATCTTTTAAATATTCATCTAAAGCTTTTGAAAAACTATCATTATAAAACTTCTCAATTTTTAAACCATTAAAAGTTTCACCTTGTTTTAGTTTATAATCTGGAAGTCCTGCATCCCCCGCTTTCAAAGCTCCAAAGAGATTAGAAAATATTATTACATTTTCATCAATATAATCTTGTTCGTTTTTAGCTAATTTTGAATACTCTAAATAATCAAAAGCAACTCCATCATATCTTTGAATAACTTTCATTGTAGAAGTTTTAAATATATCCTTTGAATATTGCTCTAAAACATCCTCTTTTTTTGTTCCAAAAAGTTTTATCAACTCTTCTTTTGGGGCATTTAAAATAAATTCATTATATTGTTTTACAATTTCCATTCTTTTTTCATATAGTTCTGGAAATATAAAACTGTTTTTATCAAATGAAGTTTCTTCTCCACCTGCTATTTTTGTCTCACTTGGTGAAAATAGTATTTTCATTTTTGTCCTTCTTCTATAAATTGTCCATCAACATATTGCCACTTTCCATCAACTTTTAGGAATCTGCTTTTTTCTGTGAAACTAACATCTCTATTATCTTGAAATAAAGTCGCTTTAAAAGTTACAAAACTCTCAACATCTTCTATAAAATCTAGAATTTCTAATTTCTCAAATCTTGTATTTTTAGAAAAGTTTATAATATCTTCATTCCAAGATTTCAAATCATCTGTAAAATCTGGATTTTCTTTGTGTGTTGTTGAAATAATATATTTTGAATTTTGTGTAGCAAAGGCAGAGAATCTTGATTTCATTAATTCAAGGGCAGTTTTTGGAAAAGATATTCCATCGTGAAAAATTTTGCAACATTTTTTATATTTTTTTAATGAACCACATGGACAAATATCATTTACGCTAAATTTCAAGATAGACCTTTTATAATTTTAAGGGATTCTATCATAAATGAAGTAAAAATCTAAAATGGGGAAAATCCCCATTTAGATTATAATTTTGGTAGTACAGAGTTTGTAGTATTTTCTATTTTTTTATCAATTTTGTTTGTTAACTCTTTTTTCTTCTCTTCTTTTTGCGTTTCAACTTTTTTGCTTAATTTCTCTTGTGTAGTTGAATCTGCATTATTAATATTCCCAACAATACTATCACCAAAGCCTTTGATATTTTTCAAATCTTCAGGAGATTTTATAGTATTTGTTTTTCTATACTCAATTATTTGTTCAGCTTTTTTCTCACCAATTCCTTTTATCCCCATTAATTCTTCTTTTGTGGCAGTTTGCAAGTTTATCGCTGCAAAAACATATGAGACACCTAACACTAACAACAAAATTAATTTTTTCATTAATTCTCCTTTAAAATAATTTGTTTAATTATATATAAATTATTTTAAATATTATTTAAATAAAAATTAATTCCTATTATAATCTATTAAATTTTCATTATAATATAATCAATATATTCTCAAAAACAAAACAAATTAACTGCAAATTTATTGATGTAATACTTTCATTAACTTAATCACATCAATGTATATTTTATGATTAAGTAAAATTTATAAGGAGGAAGATATGGCTTTAGGAGACGAATTTAAAGGTTTACCAATGGCATCCTTAATTGGAGCCCCATTAACAGCTGCTTGTGAATCAAATCTAAATTTGGCACAAACAACTGCAGATTTTATTGATAAAGTAGGATTTGCAACGGATGACAAAGGAAATAAAAATGTCAGAACTGCATCATTTGCATATAACATTATAGGCAATGATGGAAAAGAACAAAAAGTTGACATAGATGTTCCTTTATTGGCGATAGTTCAAATTCCAAGTTTAAAAGTAGATCTTGTAGATATTACTTTTGATATGGAAATTAAAACTTCTGAAACATCAAAAGAATCTAGTGATAAACAAGGTTCCTTTTCAGGTACTGGAAAAGTTGGTTTTGGACCATTTAGCCTTAGTGTTACAGTATCTGGTTCAGTATCAGCGCATAAAGAGAATACTAGAAGTTCAGATAAATCTGCTAAATATCATGTAGAAGTTAAAGCTACAGATCATGGCATGCCAGAGGGATTAGCAAGAGTTCTTGATATTATGAATAGAGCAATTGTTCCATCTGGGGGAACATCAAGTCCACAGCCAGCAGTAGAGGATAAAGACAAATAAAATATATACACCTTAATCATTAAGGTGTGTATTATATAAGGGAATAAAATGGAAAAATCATTTGCAATGTCTGACATTAAATTCATAAAAAGAATCACCGTAGGAAATATCGATCCCAATAATCCCATGACAGATGCAACAAAAGATAAACAAGTAAAGCAGCTAAATGATTTTCTTAATGGCTATCCAAAGGGTAGAATTATAGGTAAAGATATTAGCTTTGGTATATTTCAAGTTGGTGAGCATCAACTGACAATGCAAGCAACAACTTATCATATAGGATTCGAGAGAGAAGTTAGATAAAAGGAAAATATAATGGCAGTTTTTTTAGATAATGTATTAAAAGCAATACATAATTCAGTTGTAGAAGCACAAAAGATCTCAGAACAACAGCATATGAGAGCACTTGGAAGATATTTCTATCTTAGTAAAGATAAGGATACAATGGAAAAAGAGGGTATTACTGTTGAAGACTTAGGACTACCTAAGAATGTGGAGATAAAACTCCCTTTTGTTGTAGATAATAAAGTAAATTACCATGATGTAGAGATTCCATTAATCGCACTAAATCCTCCTAGTTCTATCAAGATTAAGAAAATGAAAATTAGTTTTGAAGCTAAACTAACAGGTGTAGATGAAAGTGAGAAAAGAGAACAGGGCTTTTTCAAATTCTTTAAGACAAAGAATGGAGACAAAACTATTCAAAAAGATACTGACAATGCACCAAAAGGACCAATTTTATTAGATTTATCTGGAGACAAAAATAGTGGAGGAATGGCAAAGATAGAAATTGAGTTTGTCAATTCAGAGGTTCCTGAAACTTTTGCACGGATTAATGATCATATTGTAAAAAGTTTTCCATTTTAGAATAATGTGGCGTAAATTTCAATGAAATTTATTCTTTATAAATACAAAAAGGACAAAAAATGTATGAATATCAATACAAAAAAGGCGATCATGTTTCTGATTGGTGTGGCACTAAAGAGGAAGCAAAGAATAATTTTATAATGAAATATGGTCAAAATGAGTTTTTAGAAAGTACTCTTTTGACAAGACCAAAAAAATAAAAATTCTATCTTAAGATAGCTATAGAACCTTACTTTTCTTTATAAAGAGAAGTGAGGTTCTTTTATTAAATTATATATTCATATAATTTTTTTCCCAATCATCAGGAACATTTGTAACAATCGGTTCTAAAAAAGAGCAGAACAAATTTCTTTCTGATAATCTTCTTCTAACTAAACCTTTTAATCTAGTCCCACCTGCATTACTCCATTTTATAAACTCTTTTGAAGCATTAAATGAATCATTTGAATTAAGCAATTTTAGTAGGGTTGAACTTTGTAAATTACCAATACCTAAATTAAATGAAAAACTCACAAGTGCAGCAAATTGATTCTCATTTAAATCTATACTTACCAAACTATTTACAGCCTTTACAAATCTTGATAAATCATCTTTCAATAAAGCATCTGCCTCTTCTTCTGTTATTGTTTTCCCCTCTTTGACATCTATTCCAGTGTGTCCCCAACCTATTGTCCATATCCCAACACTATCTTGATAAGCGTTGAGTTCAAGTGATTCAAAATGTTTTATTAAATTTAAACCATCTGCATTAATCGTATTTTCTTGCATCTTTTCTCCTTATATAATTTCATAATATTATGTAATATTAAAATTTGTAAAAAATTTGTTTTTGATAAATTATTTATTATAAAATTATTTATAATAAAATTATGAAATCTCAGTATTAAGGGACTTTATGTTTAAAAAAAATAAAATATTAATTGTAGAAGATGACATATTTGTTGCAAGAATGATTAAATATGAATTAGAAACTCACAATCTAGATGTAATTAATATAACGTCTAGCCATGATGAAACATTGGATTTTTTACAGAACAATAAAGTTGAGTTAATTTTAATGGATATTAATATTAATGGACCAATTGATGGGATTCAAAGTTGTGATATTATTTATTTAAAATACAAAGTTCCCGTTATTTTTATAAGCTCATTCTATGATAAAGAAGTCATATTCTTAATTCAAGAAAGCTTTGCAAAAGGTTATTTAATAAAGCCATTTAGAAATGAAGAACTTTTAATGCTCATATTTTTCTTATTAAAACCAGCATCCAACGATATTTGTAATATTGACTTTAAAAAAACAACTTTAAAAAATGATTTTGTATTTTGTATAGATAAACAAATACTTCTTCATCAAAATAACGAAATGAAATTAACTTATAAAGAGAAAAAATTAATGCAAATTTTATGTAAAAATAAAAATGCCTATGTTTCATATGAAAATATATTTGATTATGTATGGGGAAAACAAAAAATTTGTATCAATAAAATTAGAGGAACAATTTTTAGATTAAAAAATAAGCTTCCATATTTATCTATAAATAATAATCAAGAGCATGGGTACAAAATTGAATAATCTTTTATTTGGAATTTTATTAGGAGGAAGTATAACTGCTCTTCTTTTTATTTTACAACTTAAAAATCAAAGAAAATTCTATCTGTTAAATATCCAAGAACTGAATCATAGAATTAAAAATCATCTTACAATAATTATCTATATAATTAAACTGTATCAAAAAAATGAAAATAAATTAGATGCATTAATAAGTTTGGAAAATAAGGTTTTTGCGATATCAGCAATTTATAATCATATGAATGCATCAGATGACTTCTTATATGTAAATGCAAAAGAATATTACGTAACTCTTACGGACAATATAATCAAATGTTTAAATACTGAAGAAAAAAAAATAAATTATATTTTTGAATGCTCTAATTTAACAATGAATTCAAAACAAGCAATTCATCTTGCAATTATTATTAATGAACTAATACTTAATTCATATAAACATGGACTAGTAGAAACTAATAAACATACTATTTTTATCAGTTTGACTAAGAAATATAATAAATTCTATTTTACATATAAAGATAATGGAACTGGCTTAATAAAAGTGTCAAAAACTGGATTTGGAACATATATGATTAACGCTTTTATAACTTCACTGAAAGCGAATATGACATGTACCAATATAAATGGCCTAGAATATGAAATTGTATTTTAAGTACTTTGTTTATAGAAACTTATACACAAGGTTGAATTTCCACTTATTTTAACCAAAGATTTACTTTGTATTTTTTGTCTAAATTTGTATAGTAATATCAAAAATAAATGTTATAAATATAGAATATATAGCAAATTAATTTATATGATGGAAAAATTCAAAATCTAAATTAAATAAACTCTTTTATATAATCTAAATAAAAAAGGCAAACGATGATAAATCAAATTCCAACAGAAATCATATCAAATGTAATTTCTATATTATTAGTTATAGTTTTATTTTACAAATTCTCAAAACATAAAAAACAACTAACTGTAATACAAAAGTTATCTGCATTAAATGATGAAAATTCTTTAACTAATTCTGATATTTCATATATAAAAGATAATGAAAAAGAGTATGAACAAAAAGCTTTAAAAGCTCAACAATTGATTAAATTACTAAATCCAATTTTTATTTTTTTTATTGGAATTATTTTCATCTATCTGCCACTTAGTGAAGCTTTGTTAAATCTTAATGCTTTTATTGTTGCTTATATTCTAATACAACTTGATAAAATCAATAAAAATAATACTTTTACACTTTTAAAAGAGTTGAGAAAATCTATTCATGAAGCGAAGGAAGTATAAATTTAAAGATACAGAATCTCTTTTTTCTTAAAGCAAGAATACGCCTAGTTTCATTTATAAAGAGGATGTTCGGAACGAAGGAAAGTAACATCATAATAAAAATCCTTTGGAGGTATTACTCCATAATCCCCACAACCAATAACACATACATATCCTGAGTGTGGAGAGGAGTTTTTTTAGTCTTCTGGATTTTTTCCATTAAACATTGTTTTTGCTCCTCTTTCAAACCAAACATAAAAACTCTCTCCTTCACTTTTACTTGAGTTATTTATCCCCGCTACATTTCCACCTAAAAAAATACTAATTGAACCTACTGAATCTCCTGGGTTTACTGATGAATGGAAGTAGTTTTCTAAAACATTAAGGTCTTTTTCTTTTACATTACTTCCTGTATATAAATCTTTTACTAAGCTTGTGAATCTTCACTATTTATAGGAGAACCGTAAAAGCCTACTTTTAATGTTGTATCTTTTTTATCTTTTAATATATTTTGTAACTCAGATTTTGCATTTAGCATTGCTACATATGTTAAAAGTGTACCTTGAGAATGTGCATCTACTATTAGATTACCATTTGTTGCTTGTGCTAAATTTACCAAATAATCTGCTGTTTGTCTTGCACTTCCTGTTAATAAATAACTTTGTCCTAATGTATTTACAAAAAATTTATCTTGTCCACTTTCCATTAAATCTCCTACAATTCCATGAGTTTGGTTATAATTTATAAATACTACACTTGCATTTCCTGTCTGTTCTTTTGAGTTTTCTAATGAATCTTTTGTATCATTCATTATTCCATAATGATTATTTATATACTCGATTTGTTAAGACTTTGAAGACACCAACGATTTTCTTCTTTTATTAAAATAATTTGTACATTAATATTTTTTTGTTTTTCTGTAGTAAACGTAGATAAAAAATTTAATTTTCTATTATCTATACTACTAAAATCATAAATTTTTGTAACATTCAAACATTGATTATTTTCATCAACAATATCATCAAATGGAAATTTTATTTGTGTTTCTGAATTATTCGGGCTAAATTGAAATAATACTTTTTTTATGTATTCTTCACTACCACTACAAGCAACTTTATTTAATATTGCATATATATTAGGTTTTGCTTCTAATATAATTTGTTGTAATTCATCATTATTTGGTAATTGTATTGTATTATCGTAATCTACTCTATCTTTTAAATCCTTATAGTTTAAATAATTTAATCCATCCATCGTTTTCAATGCAGTTTCTACATTAACACACCCAAAAAATAATATTCCAACACATAATATAATCATCAAATTTCTCATCTTTTTCTCCTATTTTAAATTTATTCATCCAAACCATCTTTTATATACAAACTATCAAGCATTCTTTTTGCTCTTTCTTGCAAGTCTTCATAAGTATATTCCTTAGACAAAGATTCTAATTCTTTTGGAAGGGTTGGAGCTTTTGTATAAATAAGTTCAATGCTTACTGTTTTTGCCATAGTTTTTTCAGAATTAGATTTTAGGCAAGAGATTCTTTTGTAATAAGTTTCCACCTGCATACCATATGTACCTAGAGGTCTAAGAAATTCTCTGACTTCACATGGATAATTCTCTTTACCATAATGTTCGAGATATAATGGTTTTGTTCTACTTCTTTATTTATAGTTATCTTACCAACATAGGAATTATAATATTTTCTTAAAAACTCCTCATCTCCATTTTCTAATGCTCTATCTTTTGCGGAATATGAGGAAATTGAGACATAGAAATCAATATCATATGCCAAATATCTATCATCTTTTGTTGCTAAATGTAACCCATGACCTGAATCACTTTGTCCACCATGCCAACCACCTTGAGGATTCCATCTATGACTCCAAAGTTGACCCCAATCACTATCTTTTGCTAAAGGTGTCATTGCTTCATAATCATCATGTTTTAGCATCCAATAGTTATTAAATCTATCTGCTGAAGTAAATACATTTAATGTTGCCGTTTCTCCTGGTTTCATAGCACAACCTGATACTAGTAGTACAATAATAAAAATCATATTTCTAATCATTATTTTTTCTCCTCTTTTGTAATATTTTCTGGGTGATATACATTTGAATAACTTGGATCTGTATTAATTGATTTATAATAATCTTGTAAAAGTATTTGTTTATCCTTAGAAGTAACATCATAATAAAAATCTTTTGGAGGTGTTGTTCCATCATTTCCACAACCAATAACACATACATATCCTGAGTGTGGTGATGAGTTTTTTAAATCTTCTGGATTTTTTCCATTAAACATTGTTTTTGCTCCTCTTTTTTCCTCGTATAATAAATTTATTGATATTTTGGAGCATCCTCTGGAAAATCTTCATCACTAGCTACAAAGCTATCCAAACTTCTTTGACTTCTTTTTAACATATCTTCAAATGAATATTCAACTAACAATTCTGGATCATCTGCATTTGCTTTATCTATATCTACCGAGATTATTATCTCATAATATTTTAACTTACCTGTTTTTGAATAACTATATAATTTATATTCTCTTAAATATTTATCTACATCCATATATTTTGTTTTAGTAGTTATTTCTATTGCTAGATATTTATTTACATTTGAATATTTTGCAGAAATTATTCCTTTTTTCTTCCAATATTCATTATTTAAATATCTATTTTCTAAATACTCTTTATTTCTCTTTTCCATAGCTTCTTTTTCAACTAATATTTGCTCTTTATATCCTGCCGTTATAGTCTTTCCAAATATTAAACTATCTTTAAATGTATAATTCTCTCCTGAATAGGTTCTAATTTCGAGATGATATTTTAACCATCTTACATTTTTTTTATCATTATGTTTATTTAATCCCATATTGAAAGAATATATATTATCTGAAGCAAGAAAATGCCATTTTTTTGCTTCATTTTCATCTTTTATAATTGGTGCTAAAATATTAAAATGTTTAAAATAAGCTGTTTTATTTGAACTTTTAATATCTACGCTATAAAATTCCATATCTGGCTTTACATTACTACACCCTAAAAATAAAATTGATATTAGAACTAAAATTAAATTATTTATTTTCATTATTTTTCCATTGATTAAAATTTGCAAATCCTTTATTTAGATTCCTTTCATCATAAAAATTATTTAGAGATTCTGTAGTTTTATCCTCTTTTACATAATCTCCAAATTGAGGAGTAAGCATACCATCCCCACAACCTATTACACATACATATCCTGAGTGTGGTGATGAGTTTTTTAAATCTTCTGGATTTTTTCCATTAAACATTGTTTTTGCTCCTCTTTCAAACCAAACATAAAAACTCTCTCCTTCACTCTTACTTGAGCTATTTATCCCTGCTCCATTTCCACCTAAAAAAATACTAATTGAACCAACTGGATCTCCTGGATTTACTGATGAACGGAAGTAATCTGATACTTTTATATCAGTATTTGTGTACACAGATGAATTTAAATATAGTTGTCTAACTAAACTTGATGAATCATCACTATTTACAGGCGAACCATAAAACCCTACTTTTAATGTTGTATCTTTTTTATCTTTTAATATATTTTGTAAATCAGATTTTGCATTTAACATTGCTGCATAAGTTAGTAATGAACCTTGTGAATGCGCATCTACTATTAGATTACCATTTGTTGCTTGTGCCAAATTTACCAAATAATCTGATGTTTGTCTTGCACTTCCTGTTAATAAATAACTTTGTCCTAATGTATTTACAAAAAATTTATCTTGTCCACTTTCCATTAAATCTCCTACAATTCCATGAGTTTGGTTATAATTTATAAATACTACACTTGCATTTCCTGTCTGTTCTTTTGAGTTTTCAAATGAATCTTTTGTATCATTCATTATCCCATTTGTAAACATATGAGTTATTTTACTAGTTTGTTCTTGAGTTAAGTATATTTTACTATCATTAAAATCACTTAATTTTTGTTCTTTTTTTATTGCTTCTTCATCTTTTAGAATAACAACTGTTTTATTTGGATCTGTTACATATTTTCCATCTCCGGTTGGGTATATATCTTCTGGATTTATTCCCATATTTAATAAATCTTGTTTATTTGCTGTTTTAATTATTCCTCTATTATCACCAAAAAGTTGAGTAGCTATTTGGGTTACATATCCACCAGCATTTCCAACTGTTGGTATTATTCCCATCCCATAATCTGTTGTTGCATCTAAAGCCTTACCTATTGTTTTATCAAATATATTTCCATTTCCATCTTTATCTAGTTTTGTTGCTGATGGTAAATTTTGCATTATTTCATTTCTTACATTTAATCCTAAATCTTTAGAGTCTTGTCCCCATTTAGCTATTGTTTGAGTTGGGTCTAAAGCTTTACTTATTGAGGTATTACTTAAGTATATATCCAAGTTACTATTTTTATCTTTTGTAATCACTTGTGATTGGTTTACATCTCTATTTACATTTGAAATATCTGTTCTATCTTTTACTTCTATATTTCCATTTCCTATTGTTGCATAGTTTATTTGCTCTTTTTGAGAATTTGATAATCCCAATTCCATTTTAGCTTGAGTCTCATTTTCTGATTTATCAACACCTACACTTAAATTATAAGAACTACTTTTATCTTTATCATTGATATTTTCAACTGAAAGGCTTTTTGTACTAAGATTTAGATTATTCTTATCTACAAAGTTTCCATTTTCATCATAGTTCCCACTTGCTATTACTGCTCCTTTTATTAAAGTATCTCCTTGAACATTTACATTTACACTATTTGTTCCTATAATTGTTGTTTGATTATCTACCCAATCTCTTTGGCTATTATTTTTACCAACTCCTACTCCAATACTTCCATTTCCACTTGTTCCTAAAGATAAACTTGAGCTACTTCCATTTGAATTTGAACTATTTTGCAAAGAAGCTATTGTTAGATTATTTCCTACAGTTGCATTTATATCTTTTGCTTGAATATTTGCTCCTTCAAATTTAGCATTATTATCTATATTTAGGTTTAGATTTTTTGCTTGAATATTTGAGTTCACATAATTAGTTGATTGTGATGTCTGTTTTGCTTGGCTTACCGATAAATCAACTTTTCCCGCGTTTGTTCCATACAATCCTACACTTAAATCCATATTTTTATCTGTTGTTTTACTATTTGATTTCTCTGCAGATGCTTCTACATTTAGGTTTTTTGCATAAATATCTAAATTATTTTGTGAATAAACATTACTTCCTTTAATATTTACATCTTCTCCTGCAACAAATGTTGCGTTATTTCCTGCATAAATATTTGAACTTTGCACAGTTTGATTCGTTGATGATGATGTATTTTTATTTACAATAGCTACTGCATTTAATCCAGCACTAACTGGATTTGATAATGTACTACTTACTGTATCTATTAATTTTAATGTTCCGAATCCTGCATTTGCTGCATTATCTGATTTGGCAATACTTTGGGCTGAATTTGCTATATTTTTAGCTCCATCTGTTATATTTTGTTTTACACCTAAACTAATTCCTGCTTTTAGATATGTGTGTATTTTATCTTTATAATCTGTTGCTTCTTGCGATAATACATTTATATTTTTCCCTGTAGCCAATATTAAATCATTATTTGCCATTATATTTGATGCCATAATATTTGTATTGTCTTTTGATATTAAAGTTACATTATCTCCTACAATATTACTTGCTAATTGAGTAGTATTCCCTTTATTTATTTCATCTTTATTTACTATTCCTCCTGCAAATATTGAAGCTTCTTTTGAGTTTAATGTTACTTCTACTCCTATTTTTTTTGTAGATTCTGAATGCTCATTTGATGCACTTTGTGTAGCTGATAATAAATTTATATCATTTGCTTTTAATGTTATATCTTCTCCTACTACATTTGAACCTATTATTGTTAACTCATTTTGTGCTTGTAACATAACTTCCTTACCAGATAAATTAGATGCTATTTGTGTTGTTGTTAGATTTTTATCACTATTGGTTTTTTCTTGTGCATACACTAACATATTTCCACTAAATGAAGGACTAAAGCTTGTTTTTTTATGTATCTCTTCTTGTTTGAAAATTTCTTCATCTGACATAATATTTAAATTATTTTTTGCATCAGCTAATAATAAATTCCCACTATTTATTTCACTAGCAAGAATATTTATATCTTTTCCAGAGCTTATTACTACATTTGCAGCTTGAGTTTCTAGTAAAGCACTGTTTAGTTTTAAAGCATCACTTGAACTTATATCTAAGCTTTTTTTCAATCCTCCAAAAGAAGATTTACTTGTTTGATGTAATTCTCCTTCTCTATACTCTTTTGCTAGGATATTTACATCTCCTTCTTTTGCATTTACGATTATATTATCTTGTGCTTTTAATTTTGAAGCTTCTAAATTTACATTATTATTTGCGTTTATTACAATATCATTTGCATTTAGTTCACTTGATACTACTTCTTCTTTATAACTCATATCTCTTTGTGTCTTTTTACTCATAAATCCTTTTGAACTTGTTTGAACATCGGTATAGTGTACATTATTTACTGCTGTTATATTTACATCATTTGAAGCATTTAGATTGATTTGATTTACGGCATTTAATTTAGAAACTTCTAAGTTTATATCATTTCCTGATTTCATTATTACATTTTCACCTGCACTTGCTGTTGCTGCTAGATATTCCATATCAAGGGCTTTATCAAAGCCTCCACCAAAGTATAGATTATGTTCATTTTTTAGTTCTATTGTTTTTAGATTTACATCTTCATTTATTGCGTTTAGAGATAGAATTTTTGAAGCACTTAGGCTTGAACCTATATTATCTATATTTTTATTTGCTTGAATAACTAGATTACCATTTGTAGCTTCTATTTGACTTTGATTTCCTAAAAGAGTATATGTGAAATTATTTGTACCTTGATTTATAGTATTTTGTTTTAAGAATGTTTCATTTATTATATTCCCATTTAAAGATGCTATTTGTACATCAGAACCTTTTATTATTCCGCCATTTTTATTTACAAAGTCATTAATTGAAATTAGTGAGGCTTTTCCATTAGATAAGATTACTCCAGAGTTATTTATAATACTATTTGCATCTAGGTTTATATAATCTTTGGCTTTTATAACTCCACTATTATTTACATTTGAATTTACTTTTAAATCTATTGAGTTTCCTGCAACTATACTTGCACCTTTTAAGTGTTCATAATCTTTGGCTAAATATACAACTGGAACTAATACACTTTGTCCATCTACTATTTTCTCTTCCATCCATACTATATCTTCACTTAGGTTTGATAGTTGGATGGGGGTTAAAGCTTTACCTATTTCTAATTCTAATACTCCACTCATATTTACTGCATTTCCCATCAGTGCTACAAACTGTGCATTTTCACTTGTGTAATTTTCACTTAAAAATCTTTGTCCTGTTTGCTGAATTATCGCTTGACTTACTAATTTTGTCTCATAAGCTGCGTCACCTAATCTTTTTGTAGTTCTATCACCTTGATAATTCATCTTCTCTAGAAAATAAGAACTCCCTGTATAATTTGATAAATCTGTATATAAGGGATTTGATTCTACTAGATAATCTAAGTTTTTATTTGGATCTACTGGTGTAAATATTCCAAATTTATTTGTTGGTAATTTATAATCATCTTTTATTGTCTCTACAGCTATATTTATATTTAAATTATCTTTATTTAATAATTGACTATCATTATTCTCCACTATTTTATCTATACTACTTTCAATTTTTTCTTTTTCAAAAAATTCTATCTCTTTATTTTGTTCTTCTGCTAATTCTTCTTTTTGAGTATCTTTTACATCAGTTTCATTTGAATTTACTATTTGTTGAGTGTTTATTTCTTCTATTGTTTTAGTTGTTGTATTGTCTAACTCTTCTTTTTGAGTATTTGCTACGATTATTCCTGTTGAAGAGCTTGTTTCATTTTGTGTATTTTTTGTTATTATAGATAAATCTGAACTTACTATATCTGTATTTGTTGTTGGTTTATATGTACTAAATTCTATTATTGCATTTTCGTTTCCATTAATCAAACTATTAGATGTCCCAAAAATATTTCTACCTGCTTCAATTGAGGAACTAATAGTATCTACTATCTCTACATCATATGTTACTTGTGTACCTTTATAGGTAGAATATTCTTTACAACTACCGTACCACTTACATTTCTTTTCCCTAGTATAAATAGCTTTATTTGTTGTAGTTAACTTTACTATATCAATATTATCATTTGATATAACATCGCTTTCAAAGTATAAATCATTCTTACCTGAGATTAATGAATAATTATTTATTATAGTATTCGTATTAAAATAAATATCCCGTCCAGATAATATTTGTGCGATTATTGGTTTATCATAACTCATTATATCCGTATAAATTGTATAACTATTATAAGTATATCCTGGTTTATCTCTAGATATATATTCAGTACTTATTCTTTCTCCTCCACGAATGGACATACTTCCATTATTCTCTTGAATATATTCACCCTTTATATTTAACTCAATTGCTAGATTTTCTAATTTATTTGCAAAAATATTAATATCCCCATATTGTGTTTGTATAACTGATTTATCATTTGTTATATTTTGTGTTCTTAAAGTTTTATCTTTGTCTGCTTGAATATTTATATGATTTGTTGCATAGATAGTTGCTTCTTTATTATTTAAATCTACCAAATTATCATCTGTTTTATTTAATAAATTATTTTTTATAAACAAATTTACACTATCATTTGAATAAATTGTATTATAGTTTGTCAAATTATTTGCAGTTATACTCATAATAGAAGAGTAATTATCTGCATTACCTGAAGCTATTCCTCCATAATTTACAATATCATTAGCTTTTAAATTCATTTCATATAATGAAGAAATTAATCCATAATTCGTAAGAATATTTGTATTCAGATTTGTAAAAGCTCCTTTTATCCCAAATAAAGTTTCATTTGAATCATTATTTATTATGTAGTTATTTGCATTTAAAGTTATAGTATTTCCTGAAGATAGTAATGCGTTATTTATTATATAATCATTTGCATTTATTGTTATATTATCATTAGAAATAAATTGGGCATTGTTTGTCAGTGATTTTGAATTTAAAGTTACGCTATTTAAAGCTTCAAAAGTATTTGAACTATCAAGTGTTATATCATCATCAATAGTTATATTCATACTATTACCACTTTTAAATACATTATTTGAAAGAATTGTATTACTATCTTCATTTTCAATATTATTTGTTTGTAAAAAGAAATTTCTAAGAGATAAATATTTAGAATCTTTTGTATTAAAATTTGTTGTTAAAATATTTATATCATTATTCACATCTAGTGTAGAGTTATTTACTATTAATTTTTCAAGTTTATTTTTTTTTTGATTTTTAATATTTAAATCTTTTGAAGCTAATGTAGTATTATTTAAATCCAATTTATTAGTTATTAGATTTATATTTCCTTGTTTATATCCATTTGCATAAGTTTCGTTTATATCTACTACACTTTGAACAATACTATTATTTAATGTTATATCTAAAGAATTAATATCAATATTATTATTTGCTTGAATACTTAAATAGTTTGAAATAAACTTTTTAGAATTTATTAAAATATTATTTGTTGAATATAATAAACCTTTATTCGTAATCTCACTAGAAAAATCTAAATTATTAGTTTTTAATCCTAAATCCCCATCTGTTGCTACGATATTTGAACTCTTCGCATTTACATCATTCGCTATTATCTCTATCTCTTTTGCTTGGATATTTGATTCTTCCCCTTGGAAATTAAATATATTTAATA
This sequence comes from Arcobacter venerupis, assembly GCF_013201665.1. Lineage (NCBI taxonomy): Bacteria > Pseudomonadati > Campylobacterota > Epsilonproteobacteria > Campylobacterales > Arcobacteraceae > Arcobacter > Arcobacter venerupis. The sequence continues at coordinate 3,106,356 of NZ_CP053840.1, forward strand.
CTAATCTCTTCCCTGCTTGTATTATCCCTTTTACATTATTAAACATCCCATTCTCTTCTGAATTGATATTTAAATTCTCATTTGTTACTATTACTCCATTACTATTATCTATATCTTTTGATTCGATATTTATATCTTCTTTCGCTCCTATATATCCATTTATATTTTTTAAACTATTTGTATTTATATTTATACTTGTATTTGAAATTAATTTTGAGTTATAATCTTCTTCTTTTGTATTCTCTTTTGATAGTTCTAAACTTTTCGAGCTTATATCTATTTTATTCCCTTGCATATTCACATCTTGGGCTAATATTTCATTCTCTACTTTTAAATCTATATCTTTCCCTACATTTACTATTGACTTATTTAATTCTAATTTCTTCGCATTTAAACTAAGATTCCCCTCTTGACTTAATATCTTTGTATTATTTAACTTTGTCTCTTTTGAATCTATCTTTAAATCTTTTAAGGCTGCTATTTGTAATGAATTATCTAAATCTAAATTATTAGTTTTTAATCCTAAATCCCCATCTGTTGCTACGATATTTGAACTCTTCGCATTTACATCATTCGCTATTATCTCTATCTCTTTTGCTTGGATATTTGATTCTTCCCCTTGGAAATTAAATATATTTAATACTAATCTCTTCCCTGCTTGTATTATCCCTTTTACATTATTAAACATCCCATTCTCTTCTGAATTGATATTTAAATTCTCATTTGTTACTATTACTCCATTACTATTATCTATATCTTTTGATTCGATATTTATATCTTCTTTCGCTCCTATATATCCATTTATATTTTTTAAACTATTTGTATTTATATTTATACTTGTATTTGAAATTAATTTTGAGTTATAATCTTCTTCTTTTGTATTCTCTTTTGATAGTTCTAAACTTTTCGAGCTTATATCTATTTTATTCCCTTGCATATTCACATCTTGGGCTAATATTTCATTCTCTACTTTTAAATCTATATCTTTCCCTACATTTACTATTGACTTATTTAATTCTAATTTCTTCGCATTTAAACTAAGATTCCCCTCTTGACTTAATATCTTTGTATTATTTAACTTTGTCTCTTTTGAATCTATCTTTAAATCTTTTAAGGCTGCTATTTGTAATGAATTATCTAAATCTAAATTATTAGTTTTTAATCCTAAATCCCCATCTGTTGCTACGATATTTGAACTCTTCGCATTTACATCATTCGCTATTATCTCTATCTCTTTTGCTTGGATATTTGATTCTTCCCCTTGGAAATTAAATATATTTAATACTAATCTCTTCCCTGCTTGTATTATCCCTTTTACATTATTAAACATCCCATTCTCTTCTGAATTGATATTTAAATTCTCATTTGTTACTATTACTCCATTACTATTATCTATATCTTTTGATTCGATATTTATATCTTCTTTCGCTCCTATATATCCATTTATATTTTTTAAACTATTTGTATTTATATTTATACTTGTATTTGAAATTAATTTTGAGTTATAATCTTCTTCTTTTGTATTCTCTTTTGATAGTTCTAAACTTTTCGAGCTTATATCTATTTTATTCCCTTGCATATTCACATCTTGGGCTAATATTTCATTCTCTACTTTTAAATCTATATCTTTCCCTACATTTACTATTGACTTATTTAATTCTAATTTCTTCGCATTTAAACTAAGATTCCCCTCTTGACTTAATATCTTTGTATTATTTAACTTTGTCTCTTTTGAATCTATCTTTAAATCTTTTAAGGCTGCTATTTGTAATGAATTATCTAAATCTAAATTATTAGTTTTTAATCCTAAATCCCCATCTGTTGCTACGATATTTGAACTCTTCGCATTTACATCATTCGCTATTATCTCTATCTCTTTTGCTTGGATATTTGATTCTTCCCCTTGGAAATTAAATATATTTAATACTAATCTCTTCCCTGCTTGTATTATCCCTTTTACATTATTAAACATCCCATTCTCTTCTGAATTGATATTTAAATTCTCATTTGTTACTATTACTCCATTACTATTATCTATATCTTTTGATTCGATATTTATATCTTCTTTCGCTCCTATATATCCATTTATATTTTTTAAACTATTTGTATTTATATTTATACTTGTATTTGAAATTAATTTTGAGTTATAATCTTCTTCTTTTGTATTCTCTTTTGATAGTTCTAAACTTTTCGAGCTTATATCTATTTTATTCCCTTGCATATTCACATCTTGGGCTAATATTTCATTCTCTACTTTTAAATCTATATCTTTCCCTACATTTACTATTGACTTATTTAATTCTAATTTCTTCGCATTTAAACTAAGATTCCCCTCTTGACTTAATATCTTTGTATTATTTAACTTTGTCTCTTTTGAATCTATCTTTAAATCTTTTAAGGCTGCTATTTGTAATGAATTATCTAAATCTAAATTATTAGTTTTTAATCCTAAATCCCCATCTGTTGCTACGATATTTGAACTCTTCGCATTTACATCATTCGCTATTATCTCTATCTCTTTTGCTTGGATATTTGATTCTTCCCCTTGGAAATTAAATATATTTAATACTAATCTCTTCCCTGCTTGTATTATCCCTTTTACATTATTAAACATCCCATTCTCTTCTGAATTGATATTTAAATTCTCATTTGTTACTATTACTCCATTACTATTATCTATATCTTTTGATTCGATATTTATATCTTCTTTCGCTCCTATATATCCATTTATATTTTTTAAACTATTTGTATTTATATTTATACTTGTATTTGAAATTAATTTTGAGTTATAATCTTCTTCTTTTGTATTCTCTTTTGATAGTTCTAAACTTTTCGAGCTTATATCTATTTTATTCCCTTGCATATTCACATCTTGGGCTAATATTTCATTCTCTACTTTTAAATCTATATCTTTCCCTACATTTACTATTGACTTATTTAATTCTAATTTCTTCGCATTTAAACTAAGATTCCCCTCTTGACTTAATATCTTTGTATTATTTAACTTTGTCTCTTTTGAATCTATCTTTAAATCTTTTAAGGCTGCTATTTGTAATGAATTATCTAAATCTAAATTATTAGTTTTTAATCCTAAATCCCCATCTGTTGCTACGATATTTGAACTCTTCGCATTTACATCATTCGCTATTATCTCTATCTCTTTTGCTTGGATATTTGATTCTTCCCCTTGGAAATTAAATATATTTAATACTAATCTCTTCCCTGCTTGTATTATCCCTTTTACATTATTAAACATCCCATTCTCTTCTGAATTGATATTTAAATTCTCATTTGTTACTATTACTCCATTACTATTATCTATATCTTTTGATTCGATATTTATATCTTCTTTCGCTCCTATATATCCATTTATATTTTTTAAACTATTTGTATTTATATTTATACTTGTATTTGAAATTAATTTTGAGTTATAATCTTCTTCTTTTGTATTCTCTTTTGATAGTTCTAAACTTTTCGAGCTTATATCTATTTTATTCCCTTGCATATTCACATCTTGGGCTAATATTTCATTCTCTACTTTTAAATCTATATCTTTCCCTACATTTACTATTGACTTATTTAATTCTAATTTCTTCGCATTTAAACTAAGATTCCCCTCTTGACTTAATATCTTTGTATTATTTGATACTATTTTATCTTCACTTTTTATGGTAATATCATCTTTTGATTGAATCGTTACATTATCTTCATTTTCTAGATTTTTACTTTTTATAATTATTGCTTTTTTTGAATTTATATTTGAATTTTGAGAATTTTTTATATTTGTAGAATCTATTGTTATATTATCTTTTGAATAAAGAGTTTTCTTATTTTCTAGATTTTCAGAATTTATAGTAAGATTTCCCTTTATTGAATCTTCTAATTCTTCAGTTACTCCTGAAGCTATTATGTTATTATTTATAACTTTTTGAGCTGTTAATTCTATATTATTTTTTGAAGCTATCATATCCGCATTAACTATTTCATTTTTTGCATTTAAATTTACATTATTTGCATATACTTGCTCACTATTTATACTATTTGAATTTGATTTTATATTTATATCATTTGTGGCTATTACTTTTTTTACTACTATTTTTCCATCGGCACTTAATTTTAAATTATCTTGAGCTGCTATTTCTACAGGTAGATTTACTCCAACCCCAGCTTGCGTTCCGATTAAGTTTATTTTATTTGCATAAATTCCACCTAAGCTTGATGAATCTAAAGAAAAACTTGGCTTTTCAGTATCTACTTCATCTATTCTTTCTATAGTTCCATCTTCTGAGATTTTATTCTTTCCTGTTACTATATCTATATCTTTTGCATGAATTTGGGCATTTAATTTCACTGTTTTTGCATATAGTTCAGCTTTATCTACATTTGTTGTATTTAAGCCATCTCCATCTATTTGTATTTCTGAATCTCTTACTTCAAAATTTCGGATTTGATTATCTTGAATATTTATTTTTCCTGTTGTTATTGTTGCTTTTGAAGTATTTATAAATCCTGCTCCATTTATATATATTCCATTGGGGTTTGCTACAACTACACCTGCTTTATCACCTGCAACTTCTGTAAATCCTTTTAGTTCACTTTTGTTTTTGCTTGTTACCTCATTTAATATTGTTTTTGCAGTACTTCCTCCAACTAAATTCTTATTTCCATAGATATATCCACTTAATTGAGTATTTACATCTCTTTGGTTTGAATTATTTAAGATAACTCCCTCTTTATTTACATTATAATCACTAAATTTATTATGAGAAAGCCCTTTTTCATTTGGTACAACTATATTTACTATAGGAACTCCATTTCTTGCAGTTTCTAATGTTGCCTGATTTGATTTTACTGCTGTATTATCAACTACTATGCTTCCAGCAATCACTGTTTGCTGAAAAATCAATAAACTACTTATTTTTATAGCTATTATTTTTTTTATTATATTTCTCATAAATTACCCTTAATAGTTATACATTAAATTAAATCCAAAAAAATTAGAACTCTCATCTTTTGTATTTTCAGCATCTTTTAGAGGAAGATTATAAAATAATTCTAAATTCATACTTCCCAAATAAAATCTAGTACCAATAGCTGAACCTATTATATTCCCACCTATATTATTTTCATTTTCTGTTACATATCCATAATCTAATCCTAAATATGGAATTACGATATAATCATCTAAATTATATTGTGCAGATAATTCATTTCGTGTGTAAAATCCTATGTTTCCAGATAATCCAGTATCGTTAAAACCTCTTACACTATATACTCCACCCATTGATATTTCTTCTGTTCCAAAAAGATTATTATCAGAGATTTGTCCTCTTAAATAAAAATTATATTTTAGATTATTTGAAGTATCAAAATATTTGTTAAAACCCAAATCTAACACATATTTTGTAAAATCTATTTCTTGTTTTGCATATTCATCTGACTCTCCACTTAAACCTTGACTCATTAGAAATTTACTGTAATAGTCAAAACTATCCCCTTTATAACTGTGTTTAATACCCCATTCGAAAGAAGAGCTTGAATAACTTTGTAAATCCAATCTAACATCATTTAAAACATTTTCTGTCTCTTTTTTTTGGAAATTTAATAATAGTTCTATAGTATGACTTGAAGAGTGGTAAAGCTTATATGATATATCTAAGCCAAAAGAATCATTATTTCCATCAGATTGAAATAAATTATTAAATTCATCACTATTTATTTGCTTATAGTTTGAATAGTTATAAAAAATATCAAATAAAAATCTTTCAAATGGAAAAGAGTAATTTATTGAACTTCCAAAAGTTTTATCATTATTTTTAAAAATATTATTTGTAGAATTAATGTTTAAATCTAAAATATCATTTATGCCAAAAAGATTTTCGTAATTAAAGTTATTATATATCTGGTATTGTCCTGTTTTCTTAGTTCCATAATTGTTAATTCCTATATTTCCAAAATATGATTTTAGATTACCATTATTAACTATTTTCACTATTGTGTATCCAACTTTTGTTCCAGGAATTAACTGTAAATCTAAATTCTGAGAACGCAATCTTTCTGCTTGTTGAACAACTACTTCTAAATCTCTAAGATTTAATATTTTATTTTCATAACTTGTATATAAATTTGAAATATTGATATTTTCATTGATAATTTTCTCTATTTTCCCCTCTACAACATCTATATCAACAACACCATCACTTAAATCTTGTAATTTAAAGAATGCTCTACTTGTTACATAACCTTTATCTATATATTTATTTGATATTTTGTCTTTTAAATTCGATAAATTTTTCAGCCCATTACATTTATTTAAATAGGGTTCGACTAAATCTTCAAAATCATCTTCATTAAAAACAGTCATATTTAGAATATTAATTTTTTCAATTTTTACGCAATTCTCTTCATTTTTTATATCTTCACTAACTTCAATAAGTTTCATATCATAAACTTTATTTTCTTCTATTTTCTCATTTTTCTTTTGCTCTTCAAAAACTTTCTTTTCTTCAAAATCCTTGATATTTTTGTTTATAATATTTGTTGATATATCTGCATATGAAAAGCTAAAAATTGCAACTAACGCTAGTAAATATTTCATTTCTTTTCTTTGTGATTAACTAGAGCTATATTGTAAAAGTTATTCTTTTTTAATAAATCAAAAACTTTTATTATTCTTTGATATTTAACTTCTTCATCTATTCTTACATTTACTGAAGTATTTTTATTTTCTATTTCATATAAGTTTTTGTCTAAACCTTCAAAATCAATCTTTTTATCTTCCATATAAATTTCATCTAAATTGAGTGATATATTTATGTTTTTAGGATTAATAACTTCTACTGAATATTGAGATTTTGGGAGATTTAATAAAAAAGCCAAATCTTCTCTTTTTAAAACAGAAGAAACCAAGAAAAAAATCAATAATAAAAATACAACATCTATAAGTGGAGTCAAATCTGGAGCTAAAAATTCTCTATGCTTTCTCATAATAAATTCTTATTTTTTCAAAATTTTAAAATCAATCTCTTTTAATAAAACAGATTCAAAGTGATTGATACTTCTAACTAAATAGTTATAACCAACATAATGAGGAATAGCTATAATTAATCCCATAACTGTAGTAATTAATGCAAGAGAGATTCCAGCTGCAAAAGCAGTTGGTTCACCTAAGCCAGTTTTTGAAATTACATCAAAAGCTTGTAAAATACCTATTACTGTTCCAAGTAGTCCTAATAATGGAGAAATAGAAGCAACAATTCTAATTGTACTCATTCCACTTTCTAATTCTGACATTTTTTCATCAATAATACTTTTTGAAACTTTCATACATAACGTTGGGTCTGCTATCTCTTTAACTTTTTCTAAAACTGCTTGTAAATATTTTTCCCTTGTTGATTTAAAATAAAAAATATGAATAGATTTCCAAATCATTATTGATATTCCTAGTGTGAATAAGATTAATAATATATATCCTATCATTCCTGCTTTATCTACATAATCCATTAAATTAAGATAATTTTCATTCATGTTTGTCCTTAGTTTAAATTAAATTTTATTGGAACTTGAATATCTAAATATTCATTTTCAAGTTCTTCTGGTATTCTTTTGTATATACCTACTGCTTTAACAGCTTTCAAAGCAGCTTCATCTAGTTTTTCGTATCCTGAAGATTTTAAAATCTTCAAATTACTAATCTCTCCTTTATTATTAACTCTAAAAAATAAAACAACTATCCCTTCTTCCTTTTTAGCCTTTGAAATAAGTGGATAGCTTTTATTTCTTTCTATTTCTATTCTCAAATCATTAATATATCCATCTCTTAATCCTGAAAGAAAAGCTCTTTTTTGGGCTTCTGCTTCTGATTTTTTTCTTTGCTCTGCTTCTGCTTCTGATTTTTTTCTTTGCTCTGCTTCTGCTTCTGATTTTTTTCTTTGCTCTGCTTCTGCTTCTGATTTTTTTCTTTGCTCTGCTTCTGCTTCTGATTTTTTTCTTTGCTCTGCTTCTGCTTCTGATTTTTTTCTTTGCTCTGCTTCTGCTTCTGATTTTTTTCTTTGCTCTGCTTCTGCTTCTGATTTTTTTCTTTGCTCTGCTTCTGCTTCTGATTTTTTTCTTTGCTCTGCTTCTGCTTCTGATTTTTTTCTTTGCTCTGCTTCTGCTTCTGATTTTTTTCTTTGCTCTGCTTCTGCTTCTGATTTTTTTCTTTGCTCTGCTTCTGCTTCTGATTTTTTTCTTTGCTCTGCTTCTGCTTCTGATTTTTTTCTTTGCTCTGCTTCTGCTTCTGATTTTTTTCTTTGCTCTGCTTCTGCTTCTGATTTTTTTCTTTGCTCTGCTTCTGCTTCTGATTTTTTTCTTTGCTCTGCTTCTGCTTCTGATTTTTTTCTTTGCTCTGCTTCTGCTTCTGATTTTTTTCTTTGCTCTGCTTCTGCTTCTGATTTTTTTCTCGCTTCTAACTGAAGCTCGTAAGTATCATTTTCTTGAGTTTCTTTAAATTGTATTTTGTAAAAGTTTTCTTTTTTTTCTACTGGTTTATTTTTATTAAAAGGATATAACAAAATAAATTGTTCGATTAAAATAATAAATGACAATAACAAGATATATATAATTTTGATTTTAATTCTTTTAAGCATTTAAGAATAATACATAAAATTATATAAATATATTATTAATTATTTAGTTATTTTTACATAATATAGTGAGTTATCTTCTAAAAAGTTGAAATTTATTCTAATTACTAATATAATCTTTTAATTTTTCATGATCTAAGATTTTTATATAACCTTTTTCATTTTGAATAATGTTTTCTTTTTTTAGTTTTGCTAGTTTTCTTGAGAAAGTTTCTGGTGTTATATTTAAAATTTGTGCGATTTTTACTTGTTTTAGATTTATAAGTATTGATTCATTTTCAAATAAAAATTTTGCTATTTTTTCTAAGCTATTTGAGCTTATATTGTAGTTTATGAAACTCTCTAGTGCTTTTATTTTTTTTGTTAAAGATTTTATAAAAAACATTGAAATTTCTGGTTTTAGTAAGAACTCTTTTTTGAACTTTTCATAATCAATTAATAATACTTCAGCTCTTGTTTCAAATGAACAATTTGCTGGAAATTTCATCTCTTCATAATTTACAATTTCAGCTATTAAAGATGGTGCCATAAGATTATGAATGATTACTTCGTTGTCTTTTGTATCATAAGTATAAAGTTTTGCTACACCTTTTATTAATAAATGTAGATATTTTGGTTCGTCACCCTTATAAAAAAGTATTTCATCTTTGTTAAAATATTTTTTTATACTTATCTCTTTTAATCGCAGAAGGTCTTCTTCTTTTAGGAAACTAAAAAAATTGAAATCCTCTAATCCTGTTTTTTGCATAATTTTTCCTTTTATTGATTGACATCAATATATAATTTTGTATTTTATGCAAAAATATTAAATCTAAAGTTAAATAGGATATAAATAATCCTACTTTTAAAAAGAAGTGAAAATATGACTTATGAAAAATTCGAAATTGAGATAAATACTTTAAAAAACTTTTGTGAAATTTATTGCAAAGATAAACACCAAAATCAAGAATCAAAAGAAATTTGTCTTGAGTACAAATCAAAAACTTTTAATTTAAAACTAGATTTATGTAAAGAGTGCCAAGAAGTTATAAACTATTCATTTTTAAAACTTCAATCTTGTCCACATGAGATAAAACCTAGATGCAGAAAATGCCCAAAGCCATGTTATGAAAAAAAACAATGGAAAGATATTGCTAAAGTTATGAAATATTCTGCAATAAAACTATCTTTAGGAAAAATCAAATCAAGGATTCTAAATATCTTTGATTGATTACCAGTTAATCTCTTTTTTCCCTAATCTTTTTAAAATCTCATTTGTTTTTGAGAAGTGTTTGCAACCAAAAAAACCTCTATAAGATGATAGTGGACTTGGATGGGGAGCACTTAAAATATGATGTTTATTTGTATCAATTAGTTTTGATTTTGAAATTGCTGGTGTGCCCCAAAGTAAAAAGATAATATTTTCTTTATTGTCATTTATGTATTTGATTATATTGTCTGTAAATATTTCCCAACCAAGATTATGATGTGATTTTGGTTTTGACTCTTCAACTGTTAAAATAGTGTTTAATAATAAAACGCCATCTTTTGCCCATGAAGTTAAATCTCCATCAAGACAAAAAGAATCTTTTTGTAAATCCTCTTTTATCTCTTTTAAAATATTTACCATTGAAGGTGGATTTTTTATCTCTTTTGGAGTTGAAAATGATAATCCTTGAGCTTGTCCAAATCCATGATATGGGTCTTGTCCTAAAATAACTACTTTTAAATCGTCAAGTTTTGTAAGTGAAAAAGCTTTAAAAATGTTTTCTTTTTCTGGGAAAACTACGCTATTTTCATATTTTTTATCTATTTGTTCAGTTAAAGTTTTAAAGTAAGGTTTTTGTTTTTCATTGTCTATTATTTCGTTCCAAGTCATTATAATTCCTAATTTTTTTAAATAAAAAAAGCTAAGGCATTTATACCTTAGCTTTTATTTATTTCTTCTGATTTGTAATTATAATACTGGTGATTTGATTACCATCATTTTCTCATTACTCATCTCTTCCATTGAATATGGTATTCCACCCATCCCTAATCCTGATACTCTTGCTCCTCCAAACGGCATCCAATCTACTCTAAATGCCGTATGATCATTTACCATTACTGCTGTTGCGTTTAATCTTTTTACTGCTTTTAATGCTGTATCTATATTTTTTGTAAACACTGCTGCTTGGAAAGACACTTCTAGTGAATTTGCTTTAGCTATTGCTTCATCAAATGTTTTATAAGAGTAAATACAAACTACTGGTCCGAATATCTCTTTTTGTGAAACGATTGCATCATCTGTAGGATTTAAAATTACAGTTGGTTCAAAGCAAGAAGCACTTATTCTTTTTCCACCTGTTAGGATTGTTGCACCTTTTGCAACTGCATCATTTACCCATTCTTCTACTCTATTTACTTCATCATTATTAATCAATGGTCCAACTTCAGTTTTTGGGTCTAATTGATCACCTACAACTAATTTTGAAGCTACTGCTGCTAATTTATTTGCTACAGTATCAAAGATTGATTCATGAACATAAATTCTTTGAACAGAAACACAAACTTGACCTGCATGGTAGAATCCACCTTTAGCTAGTGCTGGAATCATATCTTCAATATCTGCATCTGGTTCTACAATTACAGGGGCTACTCCACCATGTTCAAGAGCTACTCTTGTACCTGGGCTTACTTTTGAGTTTAAGTACCAACCAACTGGTCCTGAACCTATAAATGTTAGGAAGTTAGTTTTAGTTGAAGTTGCTAATAATTCTCCACCCTTTCTATCACAAACAACAGCTTGTGCCCATCCTTTTGGAAGTCCTGCTTCTTCAAGAATTTCTACAAGTCTAATAGCACTCATTGGAGTTTGAGTTGCTGGTCTGATAATTACTGGGCAACCAACTGCAAGTGCAGGAATTACTTGATGAACTGCTAGGTTAAAAGGGTGATTAAAAGCTGAAATTGCAGCAACTACACCGATTGGTTCTTTAAAAGTATAAGCCATTCTATTTGCGCTTGTATTAGTATGTCCCATTGCTACTTCTTTACCTTCGTAAACACTTAGGTGTTCAATAGCAATTTTAATACCATTAATAGCTCTTAAAATTTCAACTTTAGAATCGATATATGGTTTACCACCTTCACTTGCGCAAAGGATTGTAAGTTCTTCAACTTGAGAAGACATTATTTTCATTACATTTTCTAAAATCTCTACTCTTTTATATCTTGGTATCCAGTTTGTTGTATCTAAGAATGTTTTATGTGCTAAATCTATTGCGCTTTCTACTTCTTCATACGTACTGAATTTTACGTTCCCTACTACTCTTCCATCAAATGGCGATGTTACTTCTATTGTACTCATCTTTCTTCCCTTTTTTATTTATCTGTGTGACGTAAAACAAAAACAGAACAATTTGCATGACGAATTACTCGCTCAGCAGTTGTTCCAATAAAATAGTTCTTTAAACCAGGTCTACTTGCCATCATAATAATAGTGTCTGCTTTTATTTTTATAGACTCTTCTAAAATCTCTTGATGACTAACACCTTCTCTTATTTTAAAAGTTACTTTTTCTCTTGGTACAAGATTTTTATCAGCTATCTCTTTTAATTGTTCTAAGGCATCTTTGTTGTAATTCTTTTGATTTGTTTCTTCCATTAAAGGTGAAACCGAACCATGTTTCATATTTTCATTTACAAACAGTAAAGTCATTTTTCCCTCAGGATCTAATACTTTTAATGCAGTACTAAGTACTTTTGGATGATTCTCTAAGTACTGTAAATGAATTGTTACTAAAATATTTTTAAACATTTTCTAATCTCCTTTAACCCATGACTTTGGTAGGTAACCACAGAATAATTTCTGGGAAAATCATACAAATAATAAGTACTGATAAATTAACTAAAATAAATGGCGTAACCGATTTATAAATTTCTCCCATACTAACATCAGATGGAGCAATACCTTTTATGTAAAATAGTGCAAAACCATATGGTGGTGTTTGTACTGCAATTAATATATTAATAATCATTAATACCCCAAACCAAATTGGGTCATATCCTAATGAAACTGCAATTGGAGTAAATAAAGGAGCACACATTAATACAATAATGAACTCATCAATAATAAATCCTAAAAGTAACATGATAATTTGGAACATAATAATAATCATAATAGGAGGTAAATCTAATCCATTTGTAAAATCTGCAATAATTCCTTGTATACCCATAAGTAAATGGAAATTACTAAATACTGAAGCACCAAAAATAATCCACATTGCAACACTTACTAATATAGCCGTTTGCATCCCTACTAATCTAAACATTTCTAGTTTAAATCGTTTAAAAAATATTGCTAAAAGAATCGCACCAGCAACACCTAAAGCACCTGATTCAGTTGGAGTTGCAATACCTGTAATAATACTTCCTAAAACAACAAAAATTAAACCAATTGCAAAAAAACCATTTCTTGCAATTTTAAATTTTTCTTTTGCAGTTAATACTGGTAAATCAAATTTTTCACTTAACAATGGAGCTTTTTCTGGCTTTAATCTTGTACTTATTACAATATATGCGATTAAAACAACAATTGTTAATGCTGCTGGAACTATTGCGCCTAAAAACATTCTACCAACAGAATTTTGTGTAGCTGCGGCAAACATAATCATAGGAATACTTGGTGGAATTAAAATTCCTAATGCTCCACCTGCCATAATTGTACCAAGGGCTAAACGTCTGTCATATCCAGCTTCTAACATTGGTTTTAAGGCAATACTACCTGAACTCATAATACCAGCACCAATAATACCTACCATTGCACCAATCATCGAGCAAATAAAAACAACACTAATTGCTAAAGAACCTCTAACTTTTCCAATAAGCATTTGGCTTGCATTAAACATTGCATCACCAATCCCTGAATGGGTTAAAAGCTGTCCCATATAAATATATAAAGGAATAGATAGCAGAATAAAACTAAAGTATGTTGATTCAACTGTAGTTGGAATTACGTTAAAAATTCCATCTCCCCATGTGAAATAACCAATTAACATTGCAATTCCACCTAATGCTAATCCAACAGGAGCACCTAAAGCAAAAAATATTAAAATACATAATACTAAAACGACAGATAATAACTCAACACCCATCTTCTGGCTCCTTTTCAAATAATTCTTCACCTGTTATTAAGTGATAGATTTCTGTTATCATGTCCCTAACTAACTGTGCAATAAATAAAGAGCTAGCTATACATAACATAACCCAGAAGTGCCACATAGGAGGCGCCCATTCACTTTGTCGACGATAATCAAATTCTATAGCTTCATTAAATTTTCCAATACTTACATAAAAAGTAATAATTAAGAAAAAGATTCCTAAAGAAAAAGAGATAACATTAAAAATATTTTTAACTTTAGGAGAAACTGTTAAATAAAGAATATCAACATTAATATGAGCTCTTTTTTGTTGAGCGTAAGCTCCACCTAATGCCGCAATGTAACCGAATAAAAATAAAGATGAATCATATGCCCATACCGTTGGGGCATTAAATAAATATCGAGCTGCAACCTCGTATACAACAATAAAAGCAAGGATAGGCATCAAATATGATGCCCCCTTCCCTGTCCACATAACAATTTTGTCAATTATTGAACAAAATGATTTTAGAATTTTTTTTAACATAATTAATTTCATTTTAGAATTAATTATTTTGTTTCATTTTTTCTAAGGATATCTATTAGCTCTTTGCTATATTTATCTGTAGAAGAGTATTCATCCCATAATCCAGCACCAGCTTTTTTCCATGCAGCTTTGTCAGCATCTGAAGGTTCTGGAGACCATTGTAAACCTTTTGCAGTCATTTGATCAATAGCTTCTTTTTCCCATTTTTTTGAGTTTTCTAACTGAGCTTTTGCATGATCAACAGTTGCAGCATAAACTTCTTTCTTTAAATCATCAGATAATTTATTCCAAGCAGCTTTATTAACAACGATTGGTAATACTTGTGCACCAGCTAATGGTAATTTATACATATATTTTGCAACTTCAACGTGATTTCCATCTCTATGGTCAATCATATTTGAACCAATAGAACCATCAATAACACCTGTTGCTAAACTTGTATAAATTTCACTCCAAGCTAAAGATACAGGAGATGCACCTAATTCTCTTAAGAATTTACCATAAGCACCTGGTGCTCTAATTTTAAGACCTTGGAAATCAGCAATTGAGTTAATTGGTTTTTTAGTAATAATATAAACTGCTGGTTGAATATATGGTTCTAACCAAACTAGACCTTGTGCATCGTAAGCTTTTTTCATTACATCACCAAATCCTTGCTCATGGAAAAGTTTATATAATTCTTCAGTATCAGCTGTACCACCTGGTAAACCAATTTCAACTATACCTGATGGTAATTCACCTGCATGCATTGATTGAAATGGCGCTGCCATTGTTATTAATCCTGATTTTGCTGCACCTAATACACCTGAAGTTCCAACACCTTCACCTGAAAATAGTACTTGAACTTTAATTGCACCATTTGTTCTTTTTTCTATATCAGCAGCAAGGTCTTTATATAATTCACCAAATGCTGTACCTCTACCATATAGATTTGCGAATCTCCAATTATACTCAGCTGCAGATGCAGTATCAACCATAGTTACAAGACCTAATAATGCAACAATTGATGTTGCCATTAAGTTCTTTTTAATTTTACTAAATAAATTAAACATTTGTTTTTCCTTTTTTTGAATTTAAATTTTCTTACGAATATATCTTGATCTTTTCTAATTTATTTAGAAGCTAAACTTCTAAATAATTTAACAAATTTGTCTAAACCTTCATTTGCAGTTTCATCACTAATTGTTAATGGAGGTAAGAATCTAATAACATTTGCGTTATATCCACAAGATAATAAAATTAATCCCGCTTCAACTGCATTTGCAATAATTGCTTTTGTTAATTCAGTATTTGCATTATTTGCATCACCATCAACCATTAATTCAAGTGCAATCATAGAACCTTTATTTCTTACACAAGAAATTAATTTTGGGAATTCATTTTGTAAATCAGTTAATCTTTTGTTGAATAAATCTCCAATGATTACTGATCTATTTAATAAATCTTCTTCTTCCATAATTTCTAATACTGCTAAACCAGCTGCGCAACCTACTGGTGAACCACCATAAGTTCCACCTAATCCACCAGGAATTGGAGCATCCATAATTTCAGATTTTCCAACAACTGCTGATAAAGGATAACCACCTGCAATACCTTTTGCCATAGTCATTAAATCTGGTTCAACTCCTGAATATTCACTATTAAACATTTTTCCAGTTCTACCAAATCCTGATTGAATCTCATCAAAAATTAGTACGATTCCATTATCATCACAAATTTTTCTTAATGCTTGTAATAATTCAACTGGAGTTTGATAAAAACCACCCTCACCTTGAACTGGTTCAACAATGATTGCTGCTACATCTTCTGCAACAACATCTGATTTGAATATGTTTTTAATAGCTCTTAATGAATCTTCAACAGTAGCACCATAAGCATCAGCTGGAAATGGAACATGATAAATTTCACCAGGGAATGGTCCAAATCCAACTTTATATGGAGCTGTTTTCCCTGTTAATGCCATTGTTAAACTTGTTCTTCCGTGGAAAGCACCATTAAATGCGATTACTGCTCTTCTTTTTGTATGAGCTCTTGCTATTTTCACACAGTTTTCAACTGCTTCTGCACCAGTTGTAACGAAAATGATTTTTTTCTCACTATCACCTGGAGCTAATTTTGTTAATTTTTCTCCTAATTCAACTGCTACTTCATATGGATTAACCATTACACAAGTGTGACTAAATTTTTCAATTTGATTTTTTACAGCTTCAATGATTTTTGGATGACTATGTCCTGTATTACATACAGCAATTCCTGTACCAAAATCAATAAATCTATTACCCTCAACATCCCATAATTCTGCATTTTTTGCTTCTTTAACAAAAACTGGATAAGTATTACCTTGTCCTCTTGCAAATACTTTTAGTTTTCTTTCTTGTAACTCTTTGTTGTTCATTTTAAACCTTCTTTTAAATTAAATTATTTAGATTGAGTTTTTCTAAGAATATCAATCAATTCTTCACTATATTTATCTTTAGCACCATTCATCCCATAAACCTGCACTGCTTCTTTCCAAGCTGATCTATATAATTTGTTCCCTTTTTAACTTGATTTTTATTCTTTATCTAAAATATACATCTCTTACTAATTTGTGAAGTTTTTTAATGATTTCATGAAAAGTAATATATGAATAATCTAAACAATTAATTATTACGGAAAAGAGTAGTGAAAAAGTAACCATGAGTTGTATTTTTATAAGTATTTAAAATGATTGATAATATGAGAAATTATGATGTTTATAAATGAAATAAATTGAAGTTTTTTGGAATGGAATTTAAAAATTATTCTTTATAATTAATTGGGATATACATAGAAAATTCTACTCCTTGAGGAATGTTTTTTACTTTTAATTCTCCTTGCATATTTTGTTCAATAATTATTTTACTCATATACAAACCAAGCCCCGTACCATTATAACTATCTTTAGTTGTAAAATAAGGTTCAAATATTTTATTGATAATTGATTCACCAATTCCACCTGCATTATCCGAAATTAAGATTTTGATATGGGTTTGAATTCGTTTAGCTTTAATTATAATATGAGGATTCTCAATATTTTTTTCTAAAAAGGCATCTTTTGAATTGGTAAGAATATTTAATAAAACTTGTGAAAGCTCACTTTGAAAACCATATAATTTTATGTCATCTAAGATTTGAACTTCAATTTTAATACTGTTACTTTTAAAACTATCAACAATAAGAAAGATTGTTTGAGAGATAGCATCTTTTATTGAAAACGCATGTTTTTCTTTATTTGGTTTAAAAAAGTTTCTAAAATCTTCAATAGTCTTTGACATCTTTTCTGTAAGAGCATTACTTAAAATTCTTTGTTTATCTAAATACTCTTTATCAAGTTTATCTAATGAATAACGTAAATGTATATTTTGAATAACTGTACTAAGAGCACTAAGTGGTTGTCTCCATTGATGGGCAATCATACTTATCATCTCTCCCATCTCTGCTAGTTTTGATTGTTGAATCAAAAGCTGTTCTTGTTTTTTTCTATTATTGATTTCTTCTTTTATTCTAGTATCTAGTGTATTATTTAAATGTTCAAGTTCTAAAGTTTTAATTTTTAATTTTCTATTTGATAGTTCTAATTCTCTAGTTCGTAAGTGTACCTTTTTCTCTAAAGTACTATTTAACATCTCAATTTCTTCTTTTGCTTTAGTTAACTTTTTAATATATCTGCTTTGAAGTATATATGTATATAAAATTAATAATAAGATAAAAACTAAAATACTTAAGATAGTCCAAAATAACTTATAGTCAATACTTTTTTCATATTTAACAGATACCCAATTATTTATGATTTTCTGTTTATTTTCATCACTAATAGAGTTAACAACTTTTTCAAAAATATTTAAAAGTATCGGTGCATCATTTCTTACTCCCACGGATAAATACCATTTATTATCAAATTTACCGGATATTTGTAAACTTCCATAAAATTCTTCTTGAAAGGCATATGCAACATTAAGATGGGTGGTTACTTGACCAAAAAGTTCTCCCCTTTCAACTTTTTTTAAACCAACACGCAAGTGTTCCACATCTACTACTTCTAAGTTTGGATAGTTTCGCCTAATTATTTCATTATAAGCAAAGTCTTTTTGAATACCAATTTTTTGATTTTCTAAAGTATTTAAATCATTAATAAAAGTTACATTTCTTTTCGTAACTAAAACCAATGGTGCTGTGATATATGGTTTAGTAAAATTCATATACTCACGCCTACTTTTTGTATCCATTACAAGAGAAAGAATATCACAATTCCTATTCCTAACATACTCTAACGATTCACTCCAATTTTGTGTTTCAACAAGTTTTATTGGAATACCAATTTTTTCTTGGAACTCTTTCATATAATCAGCAACTATTCCAATATGTTTATGATCTTCTATTTTTTCATATGGCATCCAATCTGGATCGACACACATATTTATACTTGCTTTTCTCTGCAAATAATTCATTTCTTCTTCTGTAAGAATTAGAGGTAAATCAGCTACATCTTTTAAGAACCACTTATCAAATAGTTCTTTTTGCTCTTTTATGGAAATAGAGTCTAATCCTTTTTCTAAAATTGATTGTAAGATAGGTTTATTTTTATTACTAAAAAAGTAAAAAATTGAAGGTTCAAAACTAATAAGAGGCATAGCTTTTAAATCAATAACTAAATTATCTTCTAAATATTTTTGAACAGTAATTGGAGAAGCAATTAGTGCATCAACACTTCCTCCAAGTAATTTTTGTACAGATTCTTCTATTCTTTGTGTTTCTACTATTTTTATCTTTGGATATTTCTTTTTAATATCTGATATTGTTCCTGTTTCATCAACAATAGCAACTCTTTTATAATTTAAATCATCATAAGAGTTAATCTTATTTTGTTCTTTTTTAACAAATAGAATATTTCTTATTTTTAGAATCTCAGAAGAGTAAAGTCCAAAATTATTACTTATTTTTGAATTATTTATTATGGGTACTAAATCTATTTCACCATTTTCAAAAGCATATTCAATATTACCATGATTAATATCTACTGTTTTAGTTTTTATTTGGAATTTTTTTATGATAAGATCTAAAATGTCATTCGCAAAACCATCTCTTTGATAGTCTTTGTTTAAGTAGCTTAATGGGTATAAATTAGTAATTCCAATTTTTACACTATTATTTTCTATCCATGCTTTTTCTTCTTCATTTAAAACAGATGAATTTGCAAATAAAAAACTAAAAAAGAACAAACTAAAAACAATAAACTTCAACTAATAACTCCAAAAATACCTTTTTTCGATTATATCATACAATATAAGATTATAAAAAAACTAATACCTTCTTTTGTATTTTTAGCAAATATTTTTCCTTGATGATTCTTCTCAACTATAACCTTTGACATATAAAGACCTATTCCTGTACCATTTTTCTCTTTTTTAGTTGAAAAATATGGTTCAAAAATAATATCTAAATCATCTTCCGCTATTCCGCCACCATTATCATATATTTCAATTTGCACACCATTTTCTATATCTTGTGTTTTAATTTCAATTTTTGCATTTTTAATCTCTTTGTCTAAAAACTTATCTTGAGCATTTTTTAATATATTTATAAAAACATGAGTAATTTCATTTTCAAAGATATTAATTTTATTTTGACTTTCAAAATCTAATATAAGCTCAATATTATTAGATTGTAAATCTTTTTGTATTATTTTTAATGTATTTTTTATTGGATTTTCAATAGTTGAATTAACAAAAACTTTATCGGTTTTAAAAAAGTTTCTAAAATCGTCTATTGTTGTAGTTAAATTTTGTACATAAAACTCTATTTCATCAAGTTTGTTAGTAAAAAAATTAGCTTGTTCAACTCTACCTTCTTGCGTTTCTAAGTTGAATTTTCCAGAAAGTAATTTGTATTTTAAATTATAAGATGCAGTTCCAATTGAAGATAAAGGTTGTCTCCATTGATGAGCTATCATATTTATCATCTCACCCATCGCTGCAAACCTTGATTGTGTTTCTATGATTTGCTGTTTCTCTTCATTTTTCTGAATTTCAATTTCAAGTCTTTTATTTTTTTCTATTAATTCTTCTCTTAATACTTTTGCTTCAATTGCTTTTATTAAAGAAGCTTCTAATTTATAAATATCAATAGGTTTTAATACATAAGCACTAATATTTAACTCAATAGAATCCATTAGAAAACTTGTCTCTTGATGAGCTGTTGTAATTATTATAGGAATATCTTTATCTATTTCTCTGATTTTTTCAATCATACCAATTCCATCTAGTTTTGGCATTTTAATATCTGTAAGTATTAGATCTATTTTTTTATCTGAAGATTTAAAAACTGACAAACCCTCTTGTCCATTTTTAACACAAATTACATTTATCTCGAAAAGATTTAAAGTTTCAGTTATACCTTCTTGGATTATAAGTTCATCCTCAGCATAAAGAACAGTTATGTTTTTTAGAATTTTTGTATCAATCATAATATCACTTTTTTATTTTTTATACAGTATATCACTAAATAGTAGCCAAATAATAATATATAATACAATAAACAAAATCATAGTATAATTAATAAAAACCTCTATAAGATAGATTGCTACACTGTTTAGGGAAGTCTAAAGAGTTTTATAATTTGATTAATTTATGTATCACCTAAGGATTTTAATGGACTATGGATTGTTAAAGAAATATACTAAAAATATAAATATACTTTTTGTTGAAGATGATATAGATTTTAGAAAAGAATTTTCTGAATTACTCCAAGATATTTTTCCAAAAGTTACCACAGCAATTGATGGATTAGATGCCATTAATAAATATAAAGAATTTTATGAAAGTACAAGCAGCTATTATGATTTAATCATCTCAGATATAAAAATGCCAAATTTAGATGGCGTAGAATTAATTGATTATATATATAAAATAAAAAAAGATCAATTAGTTATCATCTTATCTGCACGAAATGAATTTAACTACTTATTACCTTTAGTTAATCTAGGAATACATCAATTTTTCACAAAACCTATTAATTACAATACTTTTTTAGAAGATATTTTTAAATTATGCAATCAGATTTATCATAACCGTTTAAATAATGATATTAATATTATAAAAATCAATGAATCTTTAATGTGGGATAAAAAGAAAAAAAAGTTATTAGAAAATGATAAAGCAATTGAGTTAACTAAAAATGAGATTCTCTTTGTAGAAACCATTTTAAATGATAATGGAAAAATATGCACAGTAGATAAACTTATTGATATTATTTGGGCAGATGAATTTGATTTAATTGCAGATATTACACATTTAAAAAGTCTGATATATCGTTTACGAAAAAAAGTACCTGGATTACTGATAAAAAACATCTATGGAATGGGATATATACACGATTCTTAATATATCAGACATAAAAAAAGCTAAGGCATTTATACCTTAGCTTTTATTTATTTCTTCTGATTTGTAATTATAATACTGGTGATTTGATTACCATCATTTTCTCATTACTCATCTCTTCCATTGAATATGGTATTCCACCCATCCCTAATCCTGATACTCTTGCTCCTCCAAACGGCATCCAATCTACTCTAAATGCCGTATGATCATTTACCATTACTGCTGTTGCGTTTAATCTTTTTACTGCTTTTAATGCTGTATCTATATTTTTTGTAAACACTGCTGCTTGGAAAGACACTTCTAGTGAATTTGCTTTAGCTATTGCTTCATCAAATGTTTTATAAGAGTAAATACAAACTACTGGTCCGAATATCTCTTTTTGTGAAACGATTGCATCATCTGTAGGATTTAAAATTACAGTTGGTTCAAAGCAAGAAGCACTTATTCTTTTTCCACCTGTTAGGATTGTTGCACCTTTTGCAACTGCATCATTTACCCATTCTTCTACTCTATTTACTTCATCATTATTAATCAATGGTCCAACTTCAGTTTTTGGGTCTAATTGATCACCTACAACTAATTTTGAAGCTACTGCTGCTAATTTATTTGCTACAGTATCAAAGATTGATTCATGAACATAAATTCTTTGAACAGAAACACAAACTTGACCTGCATGGTAGAATCCACCTTTAGCTAGTGCTGGAATCATATCTTCAATATCTGCATCTGGTTCTACAATTACAGGGGCTACTCCACCATGTTCAAGAGCTACTCTTGTACCTGGGCTTACTTTTGAGTTTAAGTACCAACCAACTGGTCCTGAACCTATAAATGTTAGGAAGTTAGTTTTAGTTGAAGTTGCTAATAATTCTCCACCCTTTCTATCACAAACAACAGCTTGTGCCCATCCTTTTGGAAGTCCTGCTTCTTCAAGAATTTCTACAAGTCTAATAGCACTCATTGGAGTTTGAGTTGCTGGTCTGATAATTACTGGGCAACCAACTGCAAGTGCAGGAATTACTTGATGAACTGCTAGGTTAAAAGGGTGATTAAAAGCTGAAATTGCAGCAACTACACCGATTGGTTCTTTAAAAGTATAAGCCATTCTATTTGCGCTTGTATTAGTATGTCCCATTGCTACTTCTTTACCTTCGTAAACACTTAGGTGTTCAATAGCAATTTTAATACCATTAATAGCTCTTAAAATTTCAACTTTAGAATCGATATATGGTTTACCACCTTCACTTGCGCAAAGGATTGTAAGTTCTTCAACTTGAGAAGACATTATTTTCATTACATTTTCTAAAATCTCTACTCTTTTATATCTTGGTATCCAGTTTGTTGTATCTAAGAATGTTTTATGTGCTAAATCTATTGCGCTTTCTACTTCTTCATACGTACTGAATTTTACGTTCCCTACTACTCTTCCATCAAATGGCGATGTTACTTCTATTGTACTCATCTTTCTTCCCTTTTTTATTTATTTATATTAAACACTGTTTTTTAGCTAATAAATCATTTAAAATTGCATGATTTAAAGAGTAATCAACTGCTAAATCAATAAGGTGAACACCTTTTGTATTCACACATTTTTCTAAAATTGTAGCAAAATCTTCACAAGATGTTGGTCTGTAACCATGCGCTCCATAAGATTCAGCATATTTAACAAAATCAGGATTTCCTAAATCTAAACCAAATGTTTCAAATCCCATTCCTGTTTGTTTCCATTTAATCATTCCATATGCATTATCATTTAAAATAATTACAGTTAAATCAATTCCTAATCTTACTGCTGTTTCTAGTTCTTGAGAGTTCATCATAAATCCACCATCTCCACAAACTGAAACAACTCTTTTAGTAGGATTTACCATTTTTGCTGCCATTCCAGATGGAAGTCCAGCACCCATAGTTGCTAGTGCATTGTCAAGTAATAATGTATTTGGTTGAGCACATCTATAGTTTCTTGCAAACCAGATTTTATAAACACCATTATCAAGTGTTACAATATCTTCATCATCTAAAATTTGTCTAATAGTTCTAACAGCTTTTTGAGGTAAAATCGGGAATCTTGTATCTCCAAAATATTTATTTAAGTGTGTTTTAATCTCATCAACCATTCTGATATAATAATCAAAATCCCAATGTTCTTGAGGAGAAATTGCAGTAGTTAAATTTGTAATATTTGAAGCAATATCACCAACAACATCTAATTGAGGGAAATATGTATCATCTACTTCTGATGGTGAGAAGTTAACGTGAATAACTTTTGTAGCTTCAGGTGTATTTTCCATGAAAAATGGTGGTTTTTCAATAACATCATGCCCAACATTGATGATTAAGTCAGCTCTTTCAATTGCGCAGTGAATAAAATCATCTTTAGATAATGCAGCAGTCGATAAACAAAGTTTATGATTTTCGTCAATAACACCTTTTCCCATTTGAGTAGAGAAGAAAGGAATTCCTGTTTCATTAACGAAATCTGTTAAAGCTGTTCCGATTCTTGTTCTATTAGCTCCAGCTCCAATTAGTAATAATGGTCTTTTTGCTTTTTCAATCATTTTAACAGCATCTGCAATAGTATCTTTTACAGCTTTTGGATATTTAAACTCTTTTACTGGATAGATATTAAATTCAACTTCTTCAGCAGCAATATCTTCAGGTAATTCAATATGAACAGCACCTGGTCTCTCAGTTGTAGCTATTTTAAATGCTTCTCTTACCATTGATGGAATGTTATTTCCATTAACAACTTGTTTTGCATATTTAGTCATAGGTTTCATCATACCAACGATGTCAATAATTTGAAATCTACCTTGTTTTGATTTTTTGATTGGTTTTTGACCTGTAATCATCATCATAGGCATTCCACCAAGTTGCGCATAAGCTGCACTTGTTGCGAAGTTAGTAGCTCCAGGGCCAAGAGTTGATAAACAAACTCCAACTTTTCCTGTTAATCTTCCATAAGTTGCTGCCATAAATCCAGCTGCTTGCTCATGTCTTGTTAAAATTAATTTAATATTTGAAGTTCTAAGTGCTTCAAGAAAATCAAGATTTTCTTCACCTGGAATTCCAAAAATATATTCAACACCTTCATTTTCTAATGCTTTTACAAATAATTCTGATGCATTCATTTTATATACTCCATTTTGATTTTTAGAAAAAATTATTGATAATCATATTCAACATCCATTAAAAAATTGTTTATATTTTATCGATTATCAAAAAAATAAAAAATTGTGTATGTTTTTACACAAAAGTGATTATAGTTTATTACTGCTTAATATAATAACCTTATTTTTTTAATACTTTATATCATATTAATGATTTTTTTTATACTATGTATAAATTTTAAAAAAGGCGAAATATGAAAAAAATTTTTATCCTCGTAATTCTTGCAATAGTTGCACCTTTAATCTACTTAATAGTATCAAACTACAATAACATTCCAAAGCTTGATGAAAACGTAAAAGAGAAGTGGTCTCAAGTACAAAATCAATACAAAAGAAGAGCTGATTTAATACCAAATTTAGTCGAAACTGTAAAGGGTTATGCCCAACATGAGAAGAGCACTTTTATAGAAGTTACAGAAGCAAGAAGTAAAGTTTCTGCAATAAATATCAGTGCTGATACGCTAAATAATCCAGCTGTTATGCAACAATTTTCAAACGCACAAGCAGGACTTTCTAGTGCTTTATCAAAACTTATGCTTGTTGTAGAAAAATATCCTGAATTAAAAGCAAATGAAAATTTTATGGCTTTACAATCTCAACTTGAGGGAACTGAAAATAGAATTACAGTTGCGCGAAAAGATTTTATTGAAGCAGTGAAACTTTATAATTTAGAACTAAGAACAATGCCTGGAAAACTCGTAGCTGCAATTGCTCATCCTGATGCTACAATCAAAGAGACTTTCACAGCAAGTCCAACTGAGCAAGAAACTCCAAAAGTTAAATTCTAATGATTTTAAGCGAAAACGAAAAAAAATTAATCGCTCAAGAGATAGAAAACCTTGAAAAATTAAGTTCAGCAGAACTTGTAGCTGTTGTTACTAAAAGAAGCAAAAGTTACAAATATGCTTCTGTAATGATTTCTGTATTTTTTGTTTTTTGTTTTTCTTTTATACTTTATTTTATAAGAGAAACATCAACCTTAGAATTATTACAATACCAACTTTTAATTTTCATAGGGATAAATCTATTCTTTGAAAAATTTGATGGTTTTGTTTTAAAAATTCTTCCAGAGAGTTATAAACATAGAAAAGCCTCATTAAATGCAAATGAGCAATTTCATAATCTTGGATTAAATAGAACAAAAACAAAACAAACAATAATGTTTTTTGTCAGCCTTGATGAAAAATATGTAGAAATTATAACAGATGAAGAGATAGCAAAAGAGATTCCAAATGAATTTTGGCAACAGTTGGTTTATGAGTTTATTGAAGATGTGAAAAAAGAAGATTTTTTAAATGGTTATTTAAAAGCATTAAGAACTTCAAAAGCTATTCTTATAAAACATTTTCCTATTAAAAATAATGATGAAAATGAACTTTCAAATGAAGTTATCGAGTTAATATGAAAAAAATTATATTAATCCTACTTTTTATTTTCAGTTTTTTAAATGCTGATATTACACAATATTTTCCAAAACTTGATGGAAGAGTTATAGACCAAGCAAATTTATTATCTCCTGATGTAAAAAAGGATATTGATTCAATATTGAAAGAGCAAGAAGATAAAACTTCAAATCAAATTGTTGTTGTTGTTTTAAATTCTTTAAATGGTTACACAATTGAAGAGTATTCTTATCAACTTGGAAGATTCTGGGGAATTGGACAAAAAGATAAAAACAATGGTGTTTTACTTGTAATCTCAATGGAAGAAAAAAAGATTAGAATAGAGGTTGGTTATGGACTTGAAGGTGCGTTAACTGATAAAATTTCCCATGAAATAATTAACTACACAATAAAACCAAATTTCAAAGCAAACCAATATGAATTGGGAATTTTAAAAGCTGTAAATGAAATAAAAGCTGCAATAAAAGGTGAATATGTTGCAAAAGCTAAAAGTGATGATTTTAATGGAGCTATAAATGCCTTTATTCCTCTTGGATTTTTTGCTTTAATGTTTTTATCAATGTTAGTAAATAGTGCTTCAAGAAGACTAAGAAGTCAATTTTTATATAAAGTAACTAAATCATCAATGGCATCATCTTTTTTTGCTTTTTTCAGTTATATTATGTCTCAAACATTTACAACTTATAACTTCTTAGTTGCTACAATTATTTTTATATTAGTGTATATTTTCAATTATAAAACTAGTAAAAATATTGATTTTGATAAACCAATAGCAACTAACTACACAAATAGTTCAAGAAGTTCATCTGGATTTGGTGGATTTGGCTCTTCAGGTGGAAACTTTGGCTCTTCAAGTGGAGGTTTTAGTGGTGGTGGCGGAAGCTTCGGTGGTGGCGGAGCTAGTGGGGGATGGTAGTCCTCCAATTTTAAAGGAAAAAAATGAATACTAAAAAAACAATAATATTTGATTTAGATGGAACACTTATTGATTCACTCGAAGATATAGCTCTTTGTATGAATACAGTTTTAAAAGAGTTAGATTTACCAACATATGAAATAAATGCTTATAAATATTTTGTTGGTGGTGGAGTTAGTGTTTTAGTTGATAATGTCCTAAAAGATTTAAATGTAGATTCACAAACCCAACTAAAAGAGACTATCTCTGAAAAATTTAAAGAAATTTATGATTTAAAACTTCATGATAAAACAAAACCTTATGAGGGAATTTATGATTTACTTGATGAACTTGTAAAGTTAGATTATAAAATTGGTATTTTATCAAATAAACCCCATGAAGCAACCCTCGCTCATGTGAATAGTTTATTCTCAAAATATAATCTAAAAGAGATTCATGGTCAAAAATCTCATGTTGAGAAAAAACCTAATCCTACAGCTGCAATTCAAATTGCAAATAGTTTTAACACTCCTTGTGAAGAGATATATTTTATTGGAGATACAATGATTGATATGCAAACAGCAAAAAATGCGAAAATGATTGGTGTTGGTGTTTTATGGGGATTTAGAGATGAAAAAGAGTTAAGAGACAATGGTGCAACTTTTATTGTTAAACATCCTTTAGATATTCTAGAAATACTCAAATAACATGGGTGATATATATAAAACAATAAGCTGTCAATTTTATGATATGTTAGAAGAGTTGGCAGTAAAAAGAATTAAATCGAAAATTCTTTATATGGATAATGAAAATGAACTACTCATAGAAGAGTTAATAGTTGATTTTAAAACAAAAAATAAAGAAGAGTTTTTAATTCTAAGTGATGGAACTCAAATCAGACTTGATAAAATTCTAAAAATCAATGATTTAAGCCCATCAAACATAAAATGTTAGATTAATTACCTTTAAAGGTTGTATATGCAACTATTGCATATGCAATCAAAGGATAATTATGGCTTATGAATTAGAAAAATCACTTGGTTTTAAAATAAATCAAACTGCAAATAAAATAAATAACAAATATACGCAAGTACTTCACACTTTTGATATAGCTCCTGAACAAAGAGCTACTTTAGAAATTATAAAATATGAAGAAGATGTAAATCAAACAAAAATCGCAAATATTTTAGGAAAAGACAAAACTACAATAAGTAGAACCCTTGCAACCTTAGAAAAAAAAGGTTTTATCTTAAAAAAACAAATAGACAAACGAACAAATCTAATTGAACTTACAAAATTAGGAGATGAAATTTTAGAAAAAAGTGCAAACCAAGTAAAAGAATTTAGAGATTCTTTATTTTCAAATTTAGAAGATACAGAAGTTACTATACTTATAAACTTACTTGAAAAGGTTACTTCAAATGTTGAAGAGTTGTAATGAAAAAATCAATTAATCATTTATATCTAATAATTTTATTATCAATTTTATCTTCAGTTGCACCAATGGGTGTTGATACGTATATTCCATCTATACCAGATATTGCAACTGTTTTTAGTGTAAGTATTGAAAAAATCGAGTTATCATTATCTATTTTTTTAATAGGACTTGCTGTAGGACAAATATTTGGAGGACCTCTTTCAGATAGATATGGAAGAAAAATGTGTTCAGTTTATGGACTTTTAGGTTATGCATTATTTAGTTTTATCATAATATTTAGTACAAGTATCTATGAGCTATGGACTTATAGATTTTTTGAAGCATTTTTTGGAGGAGTTGTTATTGTAAATGCAGCTGCTGCTGTAAGAGATAGATTTCATGGAGCAGAAGCTGCAAAAGTATTTTCACTCATGGGAATAGTAAGAAGTATCGCACCACTAATCGCTCCAACCATTGGAGCTGCGATTGTTCATTTCTTTGATTGGGAAGCTGTATTTATATTTTTAACTCTTTATGCTTTAGTTGTAGCATTTTTTATATATAAAGATTTACCTGAAAGTTATACTTATGTAAAACAAAATATTTGGGAATCGTACAAAATAGTATTAACTCACAAAGCAGCTATGAAAGCTATGCTTGTGCTTGGATTTAGTTTTGGTGGATTTTTTATAATTATTGCAAAAAGTTCATTTATCTATATAGAATATTTTAAAATCTCAACTGATTATTTTCCTTTTTTCTTTGGAATAAATTTTGTTTTAATGATGCTAATGATAAAAGTTAATATCAATTTATTAAAAAAATATACTGATTTAACACTTGTAAAAGTTGCTATTTTAATCCAAATTGCGACAGGTATAATTTTTACTTTAAATCAAGAAAATATCAGTTTAATTTTAGTAATGATTTTAATTGCTACATACATGAGTATGATGGCATTTATTTTTGGAAATTGTATGTCTTTAGCTTTGGAATATTTTCAAAAAAATGCTGGAGTTGCATCAGGTGTAATTGGAGTTGTCCAATTTGGATTAGGATCAATTATTTCATCAATTGCTCTAATGTTTCATGATGGAACTTTTTTACCAATAGGACTTTCAATCTGCTTTATTTCTATAATTGCTTTTCTAATAATTAGAACCTACAAAAATGTATAAAAGAAAAATCTTTTATACATTTATTCTCTAATCTAACTCTTTTATACTAGATAAATCTATTTTTTAATATTGTCATTTTTACTATATTGTTTTAAGCTATAATAATCGTTCGACTCTGTTATTTAATAAAAGGATAATCCTTAGATTGTGTATAGATATTTTATATTTATAATTTTCCTACCTTTTCCTTTGAGTGCCAATGAAGTTTTACAAAAAACTATATTACAACTTTCATGGTTTAATCAATTTCAATTTGCTGGATATTATATAGCAAAAGAAAAAGGCTTCTATAAAGATTTCGGGCTGGATGTGGATATAAAAGATTTTAATTTAAATATAAATGTCACGAAAGAGATCAGCGAGGGAAAAGTTGACTTTGGAATAGCCAGAGAAACTTTAATTTCTGAAAAAATAAATACTTATCACAATATAATTGCTCTTTATCCTCTACTACAAATTTCTCCACTTATTCTAATAGCAAAAAGAGATTCAAATATAAATAATATTAAAGATTTCAAAGATAAAAGAATAATGCTAAGTGAAAATGATAAAACTCAAGCTTCAATAAAAGCAATCTTTGTTTCTAACAATATCAATCAAACATCCTTAAATATAATTAAACATTCCCATAATATAAATGATTTAATAGACAACAAAGTGGACATAATGAGTGCTTATGTTTCTAAAGCACCTTTTACTTTAATACAAAGGAATATCCCTTTTAATACTTTCTCCCCAAAAGATTATGGTTTTGATTTTTATAGTGATTTCTTATTTACAACTAGTGAATTAATCAAAAAAGATTTAGCTAAAGTTTTAGCTTTTAAAAAAGCTTCATTAAAAGGTTGGGAATATGCCTACTCAAATATTGAAGAGAGTGTAGATTTAATTTTAGAAAAATACAATACTCAAAATTTAACAAAAGAAGAACTTATTTTTGAAGCTAAAGAATTAAAAAAACTATCCTATTATAAAAATAATGCTCTTGGAAATGTTGATAAAAATAAATTAATTCGTATCTACGATACATATCGATTGATGGGACAATTTGAAAATTCTAAAAACCCTACAGATTTTATATTTGATGAATCTAAACCTATATTAAATATAGATGAAAGTAATTATTTAGAAAATAAAGATACATTAAAAATGTGTATGAGAACTAACTTCTTACCATATGAAAATTATTCGAATAAAA
Organism: Arcobacter venerupis; assembly: GCF_013201665.1. Taxonomy (NCBI): domain Bacteria; kingdom Pseudomonadati; phylum Campylobacterota; class Epsilonproteobacteria; order Campylobacterales; family Arcobacteraceae; genus Arcobacter; species Arcobacter venerupis. The sequence continues at coordinate 3,137,283 of NZ_CP053840.1, forward strand.
ATTCTATTGGAATAAATTATGAGTATATAAAATTTCTGGAAAAAAAACTTGATATAAATATAAGTTTAGTAGCTACAAATTCAGAAGAAGAAAGTTTTTTACAATTAGAAAATCATAATTGTGATTTTCTTTCATCCACACTAGAAAACAAAAATTTCATATCTACCAAACCTTATTTAGAACTCCCTTACGTATTTGTTAGTTTGGACAACAACTCATTTGTTACAAGTTTTGAACAATTAAAAAGCAAAAAACTATTTATGTTAAATGATGACAAATTAGTAAATATTTTAAAACAAAATTATCCCTCTAGTGAAATTTACACAACACCCTATTCAAGTTCTGCATTCAAACAAATTCTATCAAATAAAGCAGATGGCTATATTGGAAATATTGCTGAAGTAATTTATAATTTGCAAAAAAGTTATAACGTTGAACTTAATATTACTGGAAATTTAGAATACAAAACTAACTTATTTTTATATCTTAGAAAAGATGATATTTTATTAAAAAATATTTTTAATAAAATAATTAACAATACTACAAAAGAAGAAAAAGAGCTTATATTGAATGATTATACTTCTATTAGATATAAGGAAATTATAAACCATAAATCAATGTTCTTGGTACTTTTAGTTTCATTATTAGTTATTAGTTTTCTCGTAATTGTTTATATTAGAGAAAGTATTTTAAAAACTAAAATTCAAAAACTAAATAAAAATTTAGAGAAAAGAGTAACAGAAGAGAGTTCAAAAAATAGAAAAAAAGATGAGATATTATTTAAACAAGCAAAATTAGCGTCCATGGGAGAGATGATAAATAATATTGCCCATCAATGGAGACAACCATTAAATAGAATAAACTTATCAATACAAGTAATAGAGAATATACTAAAAGATAATTCTCATATTTTAGATCAAAAAGAGTTAATAGACAAAAAAATATTTCACATCAATAAAAATATAAGTTATATGTCAAATACTTTAGAAGATTTTATGAATTTCTTTCATCCAAATAAAGAAAAAAATAGTTTTTGTTTGAATAGCTTAATAAAAAAAGCCATTACTTTGGTACAAAGTAGTGACCACAATATAAAATTTGATATAGAAATAGATGAACAAATTAATATCTACACTTTCGAAAATGAATTTTTACAAGTACTATTGATTTTATTAGAAAACTCTATTGATTCTTTTAAAAAAACAAAAATTCATCACAAATATATTGGGATTTTTGCCAATGTTGAAAATCAAAAAGTTATATTATATATAAGAGATAATGCAGGAGGAATTCCTTCTTCAATTATAGACAAAGTTTTCGAGCCTTATTTCACTACAAAATTTAAGAATGAAGGTTCTGGGCTTGGACTATACATGGCAAAGATGCTTATAGAAGAGAGTATTGGTGGGAAGATAGATGTTTACTCACAAAATTCTTATACAAATTTTAAAATAACCCTACCAAAGGAGAATGAATGTCAAATTTAAATTTACTTTATGTCGAAGATGATGAAGATACTATTGAAAATATAGATTTCTTTTTAAAAAGACACTTTAATGAAATAATAGTGGCACAAGACGGAGAAGAAGCTCTAAAATTTTTTAAAGAAAAAAAAGTTGATATTATAATTTTAGATATTAATATTCCAAAAATAAATGGATTAAAACTTGCTGGAAAAATTAGAGAACTAAATAGAAAAATTCCCATTATTTTTTTAACTGCTTACAGCGATAGAGAAAATTTATTACAAGCAATAAATGTCCATGCTTTTTCTTATCTTATAAAACCTTTTAAAATTGATGAATTAATAGATGTACTAAATAAATGTAAAAAGGATTTTTTTTGTAAATATCAAAATCCAGATATAAAAAAATTAAGTGGAAATTTCACATGGAATAAACAAAAAAAAGAGCTATTTTTTGATAATCAAAGAATTTCACTAACAAAAAATGAAATTGCATTAATTGATTTATTTATTGAATATGATTCTAGGTTTTTTACTCCTGAAGAGATAAATGAATATATATCTTTAAATAATGACATAAAAGATAACTCAATAATTCAACTTATATCAAGGTTAAAAAGAAAAATAACAAATCTTACGGGAAATAATAACTTCTTTATTGAAAATATTTATAACAAAGGTTATCATATTTTATAGAGTCAATTCTTAATATTTTTATTTCTTACTAATAAAAAATAGTATTAATACGTCATTTGTCATTTTTTACATATAAAGTTGGAATAGAATTCTAAGAAAAAATAGTTAATGTATTTGTAAATTATACCAATTTACAAGTAGTAAAAATAATATTTTTTACACATATAAATATTATTAACTAATTCTTCCAAGGATATATTTATGTTAAGAAATTTAAGTACAAAAAAGAAACTGTTCCTATTCCCTACTTTATTTATAGCAATTGTTGTTATTTCAACTTTTGTATATAATTATTATAGCAATATGGCAAATACTAGAAATTATGTTGCATTAACAACTGATGAATTTGTTCAACAAGTACTAAAAGGAAGAATTTCTATCTATCAATTCTTACGAAACCCTAAAGAAGAAAATAGAGTAATTGTTATTGAAAATTTCAAAAAATTAGACAAAAATGTTTCTGAATTAAAAACCATTCTTGTTACTAAAAAAAATAGAGATTTATGTGATGATATTTTGGCATTTTCTGAAAACTATATTAATGATTTTGATTCTTTATCTAAAAAGAGAATTGTTGATTTCGCAAATGGCGTTATAGTTGAGTCTGATGGGATGAAAGAAAAAATATTAAAAATGGCAGATATAGGCTTAAAATTAGAAGATAAAATTATTGAAATAAATTTAAGTGCTGTAGAGTTAAGGGATGAAGCTTTTAATTTATTGAATAGAATTTTAATCATTCTTGCAATTATTTCTGTTGTAGTTTTTATTTTAATCTCAATACTAATATCAAATATTGTTGTAAATTCATTAAATGAGTTTAAGAATGGATTACTCACATTTTTTGGATATTTAAACAGAGAAATAAAAGATGTTTCTCTTCTTGATGATAGAGCCAATGATGAATTTGGGGAAATGTCAAAAGTTGTTAATAAAAATATAACAAAAACAAAACAAGGTATTGAAGAAGATAGAAAATTAATAGATGAAACAATTAGTGTTTTAGGAGAATTTGAGCAAGGTGATTTATGCCAAAGATTAAATATTAATGTTTCAAATCCTGCTTTAATGCAACTAAAAGATGTATTAAATAAAATGGCTGATAATTTAGAATCAAATATTGATAATGTTCTTCATATTTTAGAAGAGTATTCAAACTATCACTATTTAAATAAAATTTCAACAAATGATATAAAAGAGCATCTACTAAAACTTGCAAATGGAGTTAATACTCTTGGTGATTCTATTACAGAAATGTTAGTTGAAAATAAATCAAATGGTTTAACTTTAGATGAGAGTTCAAATATACTACTTACAAATGTAGATAAATTAAATATCAGTTCAAATGAAGCAGCAGCAAGTCTAGAAGAAACAGCAGCAGCAATAGAAGAGATAACTTCTAATATTAGACATAATACGCAAAGTATTTCAAAAATGGCTAGTTACTCAGATAAAGTTACAAGTTCAGCAACACATGGAGAAAAACTCGCTAATCAAACAAATATTTCTATGGATGAAATAAATGCACAAGTTACAGCGATTAATGAAGCAATTACAGTAATTGATCAAATTGCCTTTCAAACAAATATTCTTTCACTAAATGCAGCCGTTGAAGCAGCAACAGCAGGAGAAGCTGGAAAAGGATTTGCAGTAGTTGCAGCAGAAGTAAGAAACCTAGCTTCAAGAAGTGCAGAAGCAGCTAAAGAGATAAAAGATTTAGTTCAAAATGCAACAACAAAAGCAAATCAAGGTAAAGAAATTGCTGGAAATATGATAGAGGGATATAAACAGTTAAATGAAAATATTTCTTTAACAATAAATTTAATATCAGATATTCAAAATGCTTCAAAAGAACAACTTTTAGGAATTGAGCAAATCAATGATGCTGTTAATCAATTAGATCAACAAACTCAACAAAATGCCATGGTTGCTTCTCAAACTCATGATGTTGCAGTTTTAACAGATGAAATAGCGAAATTAGTTGTAAGTAGCGCTGATGAAAAAGAGTTTTTAGGTAAAAACCAAGTAAAAGCTAGAAATGTTGAGAAGAAATCAAAACCTGATTTAATATCAAAAAAGAATAGTCCAGTAAAACAAGAAAAAAAGATAATTACTTCAAAACATGAAGAATCAGATTGGGAGAGTTTTTAAACTCTTCAATATATAAAAAACAAACGCTTCTGTTAGTAAGGTAAAAATTATATGTTTACACTAAACCATAAATATGAAAAAAAAGAGGATTTAGAAAATTTTATTGTAAAAAATCAAATCAGAAATTCAAATAATCTTTTAATTCAAATCTTCTATTCAAAAAATAGGATAGAAAACATATTAGAAATCAAAGAATTTTTACAAAATTCTTTTTATAATAGCGCAATTATTGGTGCATCAACAAGTGGAATAATTTCAGATGGAAAAATCACATACAGCGATATTATCATTTCATTCTCAATTTTTGAGGCATCAAATACTCTTTCAAAAGGTTATAAAAACCAATCTATTGATAATATTTTAATTGATTTATCAAAGAACATAATTCAAGAAAACACTAAACTATTAATAATAATTACAAAAAATTTTAGTTTTGATTATTCTACTCTTTTAAAAAAATTGAATATGAAATTTCCAAATATTGTTATTGCAGGAGGAAATACAGGAGATTATTCTTCAAAAGAACAAACTAATTTATTTTCAAATAATCATGATGATTGTGATTTAATATTCGCATCTATTAATTCAAATATCTTAGAAGTTCAAACAAACTATTTATTTAATTGGGAATCAATAGGTGAAGAAATGAGTATTACAAAAATCAATAAATCCACTGTTTATACCATAGATAATAAAAGAGCCATAGATGTATATAGGGAATATTTAGGTAATACTCTTGCAGATGATTTAATAAAATATGGAGCTGAATTTCCTTTGATTTATGAAGAGAATAATGTACTTATTGCAAGAGCTTTAATAAATTGTAATGAGCAAAATGGCTCAATTACTTTTGCAGGAGAAATACCTAAAAATAAAAAAGTAAAATTTGGTTTTGCAAATATTGATTCAATAAAAGAGCTTAATAAACAAAATATTTTACGTAAATATGAGCATAAACAAGAATCCATTTTTATCTATTCTTGCTCAGCAAGAAAACAAATGCTTGGCTCTTTTTTTAAAAAAGAAATTAAAATGTTAAATAACTTAGGAATTTCTAATGGATTAATAGTTAATGGGGAATTCTTCCATGATAAACAGGACTCTACAAATAATTTATTAAATATTTCAACAACATTCGTCACTTTAAATGAAAATACAGTTAATGAAAAATTAGAGTTTGAAAATGATGAGATTTTAACTTCAAAGAAAGATATAAAACTTAATGCCCTTACAAATCTTATAAAAAAAACCAGTGAAAAACTCGATGAAAATAACTATTATCTTAAACAATTCAAAAATATAGTAAACGAATCTTCTATTTACTCTACAACCAATCAACTTGGTGAAATAACTCATATAAATAAGAATTTTCAAGAAATTAGTGGTTATAAAAAAGATGAACTTATAGGTAAAAATCATAATATTGTTAAGCATCCAGATACTCCTTTGAAAAAACATGAAGAACTATGGGAAACTATTCAATCAGGTCAAATATGGCATGGTTTGATAAAAAATCAAAGAAAAAATGGTTCTGTTTATTATCTTCTTTCTGATATAGCTCCTATTTATTATAAAAATGGTGAGTTTCGAGAATATGTTGGCATCAAACATAATGTAACAGAAGTTGAAGAGTACAAACAACTATTAAAGCATGAACTTGATTCAACAAGTAAAACATTAAAAGATAATCTAAACTATACAAAACAATATGAAAATGCTGTAAATGCTTCTGTTGCTATTATGAAGATTGGTATAAATGGACTAATTACATATGTAAATGAAAAATTTTTAAACCTAAGTGAATATGAGGAAAGTGAAATTCTTGGGAAAAAATGGGATGAATTACTTAGTTTAAAGCATAAAAATAATGGGGATAATACAAAAATATTTAATCAACTAGAAAATGGAAAAACAGTAAATACCATATTAACTAAAAAAACAAAAAAAGGTAAAACTTTTATAACTAGGTCAATCTTTTACCCAATTATTAAAAAAGGTAAAATCCTTGAATATTTAAATGTATTAAATGATTTAACAGATATTTTTAAACTAAACGAAGAGATTATAAATACACAAAAAGAAGTAGTTTTTACAATGGGAGCAATTGGAGAGACAAGATCTCAAGAAACTGGACTTCATGTAAAAAGAGTTGCTGAATACTCTTATTTACTTGCTATCTTATCTGGACTAAGTGAAAAAGAAGCAAACTTATTAAAACAAGCAAGTCCTATGCACGACATTGGGAAAGTTGGAATTCCTGATAATATTTTAAATAAGCCAGGAAGGTTAACTCCCGAAGAGTTTGAAATCATGAAATCCCATGCTCAACTTGGTTATGAAATGTTAAAACACTCAAAAAGAGATATTTTAAAAGCCTCAGCAATAGTTGCAAGAGAACACCATGAAAAATGGGATGGAAGTGGTTACCCAAGAGCTTTAAAGGGTGAAGATATTCATATTTATGGAAGAATTACTGCAATTGCTGATGTTTTTGATGCTTTAGGACATGATAGAATTTACAAAAAAGCTTGGCCTCTTGAAGATATTTTTAAACTATTAAATGAAGAAAAAGGCAAACATTTTGACCCAAATTTAATAGATATTTTCTTTAATAATTTAGATAAATTCTTAGAAATAAAAGAGCTTTTAAATGATTAAAAGATATAAAAGAGTTTCCTCTTTTATATCTCTAATTCAAAAAAGTTTTCCTCAACTTTTTCGTATTTTGCAAGTGAACATGTGATTTTTATTGCGTTATCATAATCTTTGAATTCATCAATAAATAATTTTTGTAACTTTTCAACTTCAACTGCTCTAAAAATAAAATAACCTAAAACATCTGTTCCTCTTGAACCTGTTTTTTCTATTCCAAAGCTATCAAATTTCCAGTCAATTCCCCTTGAAAAGAAAAAAACTTCTGATAATCTTTTTTCTAATTCTTCTCTTACGCTATTATTATATGCTTTTAAATGTATGAAAAATGCTACGTTTGTATTAAATTGTGATTGTACTAACTTCTCTTGTTCTGGTGTTGTTGGTTTTTCTATTAACTCTATATTGCTCATGTGAAAATGCTTCCTATTTTTTCCCGTATTATAGTAAATTTTCATAAAATAAAGCTTGTATTAATAATTTAAATCTATAATTGAAGTAATAAAAAAATACATAAGGTTATCATGACTGTTAAATTAAACCAAGATACAATAATTTGGAAATCAGAATACAATATCAATAATTTTAAGATTGATAAGGAACATCAAAAACTCTTCACCATAGCCAGAGAAGCCATGAATGTTTCTAAACTAAAAGATGATGAAAAAGTAAAAAGTAAACTAAAAGACATTATTACAAAACTTTTTGATTATGTTGGTACTCATTTTTCAAATGAACAAAAATATATGGAAGAAATCTCTTATCCAGAATTGCATAATCACAAACTTCTTCATAAACATATGTTAAATATGCTAACAACATTAATCTCTGAATTAAGTAAATTGGAATTACATGAAATTGAAAAATCTCTTCTTAATTTCATTGAAGAGTATTTTATAAGACATATAGTTTTAGAGGATAAAAAAATCCAACTTTGGAATACTTCACTTGCTGATTTAAAAAGTAATTTTGGTTGGAAAGAGATTTATAGTGTTGGGAATAAAGAGATTGACAAAGAACATAAAAAACTTTTTGATATTGCAGAAGAAGCTTTTACAGAGGTAGAACCAAAGTTAAGAAATGCAAAAATCAAAGAAGTTTTGACTGATTTATACACTTATATGAAAACTCATTTTAAACATGAAGAAAAATATATGTCACAGATGAATTACCCATTAATTGAAGAGCATAAAGTTTTACATCATGACATTATTGAAAAGATAAATAGCTTTGTAAAACAGTTACCAACAATAGATGAAAGTGTCTTTGAAAAAGAGTTAGCAAAGATAATTGATATAGCTTTAGTTCATCATATAATCCAAGAAGATAGGAAAATTATATCTTGGGCAAGGTCAAATTCCGAGATAAAATGATATAATCCGCCACATTATTTTAAGGATTATATATATGAAAAAAATCGTTTTAGCAACTGCATTATCTATTTCTGCACTTTTAGCATTTGATGTTGGAGGAGCTTTAAAAAATGTAGGAACTTCAGCTTTAAATGGAAATACTGATACAAAATCATTAACAAAAACAGCTGGTGAATCTTTAGGTTTAACATCTGACGCATTAGGTGATAAATTAGCAACTGCTGTAAAATCAAACAATACAGCTGTTGCATCTATGGATAAAGCAAAAGAATTATGTGAAAAAGCTTCATCTATTCAATCATATGCAAATATTGATAGTAGCATTGTAAAACAAGCTATTACTGTTTGTAGCGAAAAAGTTATGGCAAAATAATCTCACTTTTTTAAAAGATGAAAGTTTTTCTTTCATCTTTTTATACTACTTTCAACTCAGAAAAAAGAACTCAAAATGAATATAGAATTTAGATTTTTACAAAAAGCTATTGTTGATAAAAACTATATTAGTTTTACTTACGAAGATAAAAGTTATAGAAATGTCAAAGCTTTAAAGATGGATGATGAGAATAGAGTTCATTGTGATAAGGGTATTTTTGAGTTTGGGAAGATTAGGAAGTTGGTGGTTTTGAGGGAGAGGTTTTAAAAGTTTATTTTAAATAACCTCTAATTTCTCCAACTTTTATTTCTAATTCTTGTAGTTCATTTGAACAAATATCAAAAACTGTTTCAGAATCAATATCAACATAATGATGAGATATAAAATCTCTTGTTTTTATGATTCTACTCCAATAGTTTTTATCTGCTACTTTTAAAAGAAGTTCATTTTCTCTTTTATACAAATTCTTTAAAGCTTCACCAATAGCTTGGATTCTCATAGAAATAGCATCTAATTTATCAAGTCCTTCATCCGAATCTAAAAAATCATCGCTCGATTTTATGCTTTTAAATCTTCTATTTATAAGTCTAATACTTTCTAGAATAAAATCAATTAGTTCAATAGTTGTTGATTTATCCATAAATTACTTCTTTTTGGATTTTGTCAAAAATCGCACCATTACTTCTTTTGTGTTTGTGCATTAAATCGATTTTTTTATTATAAAGTTCTTCTAAAAATACCCATAATCCTGAGATATTTTTAAATGTTTTATTTTTAAACTCTACATAAATATCAATATCACTATTTTCAGTTTGTTTATCTTTTGCATAACTTCCAAATAGTCCTATTTTATCAACTTCAAAAGTATTTTGGATATAACTTTTTTCTTGAGTTAGTTTTTCTAAAATATCATTTTTTGTCATTTAGACTCCTTTGATAATGAGTGGGTATTATTATAACAAATTGTACCATTTTGACCAAATCATTTAGAAAAATGAGTGATTAAAAATTCTAACCATGCTGAAGTATTTGTTAAATTACCTACAATAATATTATCAATGTGTTCTTTTAAACTAACATAACCTTTTGAATCTTCTTTTTTCAACTCTAGCAATAATTGTTTTGTTTCTGTTATATCTCTTTTTTCAATAGATTTAGTCAATCTCTTAATCAACTTGTCTTTTGTAAGTAATGAACTTAAAAGAATCTCTATATTTTCTTTATTTGTTAATAAAGCTTCTGAAAACTCTTTTCTAAGAAAATTCACTTCATCTTCAAGTGATATAATTCTATTTTTATAAGTATCATCTTTTAAAGATAATAATTCCTGTTGAAATAAGATTTTATTTTGTGCTTCTCTTAGTTCTTGTTTTAACTCAATTAATTGAATTGGATTTGATGTAAATTCTTGGGGAGTTATTTGATTTGTTATAACCATTCCATATCTATTTAAATATTCTTCTATTTCTTCTTTTTTACCATCTGGAGTTTCTATAATCATAGTTACTCTCAGACCTTCTTGTTTAATTGAAACACTTACTTTTTCATTTGGATACTTTTCTTGTAGTAATTTCCCAAAATACTGAAGAATAGATATCCCTGCTGTTAAATGTTCAGGAGGAAATTCGATATTTTTATTTATATTACAATGTTGAAAAATTTTTTTATGAATATTTCCTATTTCATTAAGAAAAAAAATTTCTGTATCTTTTAATCTTTCATTTTTATCTACAAAATAAACTACCTCTACAAAAATATTACCTTCTTCGTATATAGGATCACAATCAGCAAAATAAAACTTAAATAATTTACAATATTCTTTAGGTGAAATTGAATAATTCCAATCTTCTACAGGTAAAACTTTAAATAACTTAAAAATAATACATTGTTCTTTTTTATAAAAATGATATCCTATATCATTTAATAAACCATCAAATAATATATTATTTAAAATGTCATTCTCATTTAGATTTAATAAAATTTCTAATTCTTCAGTTGTTTCAATCTCAACCATTTTCTCACAATCATCATCAACTATGTTATCCTTAATACTTTTAAATTTAATTTTATCTAAATATAAAATATCATTTCTATTTTCTAATCTCATATATTTCCCTTATATTTCATAATTAGCATTTTACTTTCCCAAGCTTTTCCCAACCAAGTAACCACTCGCCCACGCAAATTGAAGATTAAAACCTCCCCTATTTCCTACTATATCTAAAACTTCTCCTGCAAAAAACAGACCTTTACATAACTTACTCTCATAAGTTTTATTATCTACCTCAGCGGTTCTTACTCCTCCGCCACTGGCTTCTGCGTGTCCGAAACCTTGGGTGTCTATTATTTTTAGTTTCCATTGGTTTAATTGATAGGCTAAGGCTTTGATTTGTTTTGCGTTTACATCAGCAGCTTTTGTATCTATGTTGATTTTACAAATATCTAATAATACTGGTGCTATTTTATTTGATACCATTCCTGTTATTATATCTACGGCTTTTTGACTTGGGATAGTTTTGAAAAGTGTTTGGATTTGGTCGCCTAGATCATTTCTGTTTATTTTTGGGAAGAAGTTTATTGCTATTTTTACATCTTGGTATTGGCTTAGGTTTAAAACTGCCAGTTGTGATATATCTAAAATTGCGAATCCTGAAACTCCATAACTTGTGAATAATACATCTCCAAAAATCTCTTGCTCTAAATTTCCATTTACATATAGGCTTACATTACACTCTTTTTTTACACCTTGAAGTTTTCCATTATAGGTATTATCAGTTTTAAGTCCTACAAGGGAAGGATAAGTTGGATTGAAACTGTGTCCAAATTTTGAGGCGAAGTCTAAACCGCTTTCGTTTGCATTTAGTTGTGGAGCTGCTCCTAAACCATTTGAGATTAGTACTTTATCATATGCTTTATATTCATTTTCTTGAGTTTTGATATTAAACTTATCTTCTACTTTTTCAATGTCTGTTATCATTGATTCTAAATATATATTCACACCTAACTCTTTTAATGCTAACTCCAAAAGATTAGTTACTGATTTTGCTTCATTTGATAAAGGATATACTTTTCCACTTGGTTTTATATCAAGTAAAAGGCCAATACTTTTGCAAAACTTTTCAAAGGCTTTGAAATCAAACTCTTTTAGTGCAAAACTTGTAAAGTCTGGATTTTCTCCTAGATAGTTTTTTGAAGTTATTTGATTGTTTGAGATATTACATCTTCCATTTCCACTGGCTAGTATCTTTTTACCTATACCTTTGTTTGCATCAAATAAATCTATTTGTAAATTTTTGTTTAATCTTTTGGCAGTAATGGCGGCAATTATTCCCGCTGCTCCTGCTCCTATTATTGCTATTTTCAAATCTATCCCTAAAAGTTTTTTTGATTATAGCTAATAGACTCTTTCAAATACAAGGAACGTTTATTGCAATACTTATCCCATAAATAAAGGATATACATGAATCCACAGAAAATAAAACGCTCAGTAGAACACCTATGTGAAAGAAAAGTACCTATATTCTTATGGGGACCTCCTGGTATTGGAAAATCTTCAATCATTGCTCAAATTGCAAAGGAAAAAGGAATAGCTTGTATAGATTTAAGACTATCACTTCTTGACCCTACAGATTTAAGAGGAATTCCATTTTTTGATGCAGTTAATCAAACAGCTATTTGGGCACCAGCTTCATTCTTACCAGATGGTAGTATTAAAGAGGGAATTCTATTTTTAGATGAATTAAATACAGCAGCTCCAATGGTTCAAGCTTCTGCTTATCAGTTGATTCTTGATAGAAAAATCGGGGAATACACTCTTCCTGATGGTTGGTCAATAGTTGCCGCTGGAAATAGAGAAAGTGATAGAGGTGTAGTTTTTAGAATGGCAGCACCACTTGCAAATAGATTTATTCACCTTGATATGGAAGTAAGTGTTGATGACTGGAGAGCATGGGCAATAAACAATAATATTGATTTATCTATAATCTCATTTATCTCATATAGACCTGATGCTTTGTTTACTTTTAATACTCAAAGTGATACAAAAGCCTTTGCAACTCCTCGAACTTGGCATTATGTAAATGAAGTTCTATTATCAACTCCTGAAGATGATTTGATAATGGCACTAATTAGTGGAGCAATTGGTGAAGAGTTAGCAGCTTCATTTTTAGGATTTAAAGCAGTTATCAAAGATCTTCCAAATATTGATGGAATCCTAGATGGAACTGAAAAAGAGTTTCCAACAGATACTTCTGCTTTACATATACTTTGTACAGCCTTAGCAATTAGAATTTCAGAAGATACAAGAACAAAAGAGTTAGAGAATCTTCTTAATTATTCTCTAAATCTTCCAGGAGAGTTTTCTGTTATGATTATTCAAGATTTAAGACAAAGAAGTATTGAACTTGATTATCTAAAATCTTGGCCATTGTGGATGAAAAAATTCAACACGCTACTTCGTTAATTATGAATGCAAACACACTTTTAATCAAAGCCAAAAGCCAACTAACAACTAAATACCCATATTTTGGAATGTTGGCATCAAGATTAAAACATGAAGAGAGTGAAAATATAGAATCTTATGCCAGTAATGGAGTAAGGTTTTTATATAACCCTGATTTTATAAACAGTTGTACAATTGAAGAACTCTCTTTTATTTTGACAAACTGTGTTATGCATCACATTTTATCTCACCAACAAAGAAAACTAAAAAGAAAAGGTTATCTTTGGCAATTAGCAACTGATTATGCAATCAATAATCTTCTTTTTAAAAATGGTATGAAAATGCCCCATGGTGTAAATTATGATAAAAAATTCAAAAATATGTACGCTGAAGAGATTTATGATTTTCTAAAAAAAGAGTTAATTGAGAGTGGAGTTGATGCTTTTGATGATGAAAAGGTTCAGCAAAATGATGAGCAAAAAAACAATAGAGATAATACTCAAAAGTTTAGAAAAGTAAAAAAAATCCAAGAGAACCTAGATGAGCGAGACGAAGAACAATGGGAATACGCAAGCGCACTTGCAAAAGAGGTATCAACTAGAAAATCTCTAATGCCTTTAGGTTTTGAAAGACTTGCAAAAAAAGTAGTAGCCCAAAATATAGATTGGAAGTTTGAACTTTACAATGCCATAAATCGCCACATGAGAAATAACTACGCTTTTATGCCACCAAATAAAAAACATCTTTACAGAGGTTTTGCCCTGCCCTCACTTACAAGTGATACTTTGAGTTTAATAGTTGCCATTGATACATCTGGTTCTATAAGAGAAGAGATTTTAGGAGCATTTATAGAAGAGTTTAAAGCAATTATGCAAAACTTTCCAGCAGTTAATATCGAACTTCTAATAGCAGATGCAAAAGTTCATGCTCACTATAGTTTTAGAGGTGCTGAAGATATAGAGTTTGCCCTAAAAGGTGGAGGAGGAACGGACTATCGACCAGTTTTTGAATACATCGATGCAAACTTCCCAATGTCAAGTATGCTTTTATATTTTACAGATGGAGATGGAATATTCCCAAGAATCCCACCATCTTATGAAGTTCTTTGGGCATTGTCAAATAAAAAAGATAGGATTCCATTTGGTAGAGCTTTGGTGATTTTTTAATCTTCTTACAAATGGCCTTTAATAATGTAATTGTGTTAAGATACTATTAATTCTGATATACTAAAATCCTTATCACATATAATTACTTAACATAGGATACAATTTTGAATAATTACCTTACAAAAAGTTGTTTTTTTATTAGTTTAATTGGAGTAATCACTATTTTTAATGGTTGTTCTGAACAAGCTGAAAAAAATACACCTACAAAAAAATCAGCAGAAGTTGGAATGCCTCAAATGCCTCAAACTGAAGTAGGCACTTACACAATAAATCAACAAGAAATCACACTACAACAAGAACTTCCAGGAAGAACTGTAATTGCTTTAAACTCAGAAATTCGTCCTCAAATTGGAGGAATAATTGAGCGTCAATTATTTAAAGAGGGTTCAACTGTAAATAAAGGTGATGTTTTATATAAAGTAGTTTCATCAAGTTATGAAGCAGCATATAACGAAGCAAAAGCTTCTTATGCAAATGTTTTAGCAAATGTAAAAGCTGCAAAACTAAAAGATGAAAGATACAAAGATTTACTAAAAATTGATGGTGTTTCAAAACAAGAGTATGAAGATACAAATGTTGCATATTTACAAGCCCTAGCAAGTGTTGAAGAGAAAAAAGCAGCAATGCAAAGTGCTAAAATCAATCTTGAATACACTCAAATCACATCTCCTATTTCTGGACATATTGGAATATCTAGCGTAACAGAAGGAGCATTAGTGACAGCACAACAAGAAACAGCTCTTGCAACTGTTAGGTCTCTTGATCCAATTTATGTGGATTTTACTCAATCAAGTGTTCAAATGTTAAACTTGAAAAAACTTCTTAAACAAGAAAATATGAAAGAAGCAAGTGCAACTGTGAGTCTAAAACTTGAAGATGGTTCAATCTATGAAAATAAGGGAGAATTTAAACTTCAAGAATTAGCAGTTGATGAAGCAACTGGTTCTGTTACATTAAGAGCTCAATTTCCAAATCCAAAAAATATATTATTACCAGGAATGTATGTAAATATTATTGTAAATGAAGCTATTAATACAAAAGCTATTTTAGTTCCTCAACAAGGTGTTACTTTTGATGAAAAAGGAAATGCAACAGCAATGATTGTAAATAAAAATTCAGAAGTTGAAAAACTCCATATTGTAATAGATAGAACAATAAACGACTATTGGTTAGTAAAAGATGGATTTAATGTTGGTGACCACTTAATTGTTGAGGGTCTAAATAAAATCCGAGTTGGTGCAAAAGTTAAAGATAGTGATATTACATCAAACTTCAAATTTGATAACCCTAAAATAAACTAATGGGTACTTTTTTTATAAACAGACCCATCTTTGCTTGGGTTATTTCAATCGTTATCATGTTAGGTGGATTAGCTTCTATATTTAATCTACCTGTTGCTCAATATCCTGATATTGCGCCCCCAACAATAAAAATTTCAACTACTTATACAGGAGCATCTGCTGAGACTGTTGAAAATAGTGTTACTCAATTATTGGAACAACAATTAACTGGATTAGATGGTTTATTATATTTCACATCTTCTAGTACTTCTTCTGGTAGTGTTACTATTAATGTATCTTTTGAACAAGGAACAAATCCAGATACAGCACAAGTTCAAGTTCAAAATAAAATCTCTCAAGTAACAACTAGATTACCAAACTCTGTACAAGAAGAAGGAGTTAATGTTACTAAATCTCAAACAGATTTCTTAATGATTGCTGCTTTGTATGATGAAACAGATAAAGCAACTGCATCTGATATTTCTGATTATTTAGTAAGTAATATTCAAGATTCAGTAGCAAGAAGTGAAGGAGTTGGAAGTATCCAAGTTTTTGGTTCACAATATGCAATGCGTATTTGGTTAGATCCTTCAAAACTTTTAGCATACAAACTTATGCCCTCAGATGTACAAACAGCAATTACAACTCAAAATGTTCAAGTATCAGCTGGTAAAATAGGGGCAATGCCTACCTTAGAAAATCAACAACTAAATGCAACCGTAACTGCTGAATCTAAATTACAAACTCCTGAACAATTTAAAAATATCATACTAAAACATGATACAAATGGAGCATTAGTTCGTCTTTCAGATGTAGCAAGAGTTGAAATAGGAAATGAATCTTATAATAATATAACTAGATTAAATGGTCACCCTGCTTCTGGACTTGCAGTTATGTTATCGTCAGGTGCAAATGCCCTATCAACTGCAAAAAAAGTTAGAGCATTATTAAGTGAATTACAACATAATATGCCAGATGGTTATAAAATTGCATATCCTATTGATAGTACGAAATTTATTAGTATTTCTATAAATGAAGTAGTAAAAACTCTAATTGAAGCTATTTTATTAGTTGTTCTTGTAGTATTTATCTTTTTACAAAATTGGCGAGCTACTATTATTCCAGCAGTTGCTGTTCCAGTTGTTCTTTTAGGAACATTTGGAGTACTTCAAATTTTTGGATACTCAATAAATACCTTAACAATGTTTGGTATGGTTTTATCCATTGGTTTGTTGGTTGATGATGCAATTGTTGTAATTGAAAATGTTGAAAGGATTATGAGAGAAAAAGGTCTTTCTGCACATGATGCAACTGTAGAATCTATGAAAGAAGTAAGTACAGTATTAATAGGAATTGCTATTGTTCTTTCTGCTGTTTTCTTACCAATGGCATTTTTTGATGGTTCAACTGGTGTTATTTATCGACAATTCTCTATTACAATTGTATCTTCAATGATTCTTTCTGTAATTGTGGCTTTAACTTTAACACCAGCATTATGTGCCTCACTATTAACTGAAAAGCACCAAGAAAAAACTACTGGTTTTTTCTATTGGTTTAATAATACTTTTGAATCTATTACAAAAAAATATGAACAAAAAGTTCTAGGTATCTTAAAAAAACCTATAAGATGGATGTTTTTATATTTAATAATTATAGTATCAATGTCATTTTTAATATACAGACTTCCTACAAGTTTTTTACCCCTTGAAGATCAAGGTGAAGTAATGGCTCAAATATCATTACCACAAGGTGCATCAGTAAAAAGAACAAACGAAATCACAAGAAAAGTAGAAGATCATTTTTTAACTAATGAAAAAAACAATACAGAATCTATTTTTACAATTTCAGGATTTAATTTTAGTGGAAGTGGACAAAATGCAGGAATGGCTTTTATTTCTTTAAAAGATTGGGATTCAAGAGTTGATGAAAAAGATAGTGCATCAGAAATAGTAAATCGAACAAATAAACAATTATTTACAACAAGAGATGCTATGATTTTTGCTTTAAACCCTCCTGCTATTAGAGGATTAGGAAATACAAACGGATTCACTTTTCAACTTCAAGCAAATGCAGGAACTTCTAGAGATGATTTAAAACAAATGAGAGATTCATTATTAAGTGGTGCTTCAACTGACTCTATGTTAACAGGTGTTAGATTAGGAAGTATGGAAGAAACTCCCCAATTACATATAGATATTGACCATGAAAAAGCTGTTTCTTTAGGTCTTGAATTATCAGATATTGACTCAACATTAAATGCCGCATGGGCAGGAAGTTATGTAAATGACTTTATTGATAGAGGTAGAGTAAAAAAAGTATATATTCAAGGTGATTCAGCATTCCGTTCTGCTCCTGAAGATATTAATAAGTGGTATGTAAGAGCTAGTGATAATGAGAGTATGACTCCTTTTTCAACTTTTGCTACTACAAAATGGACTTTTGGACCAGAGAGTCTTTCAAGATATAATGGTTTAGCTTCTTATGAAATACAAGGGGCAGGTGCGCAAGGGGTTAGTTCTGGAACTGCTATGAATGAGATGGAAAAATTAGCAAATGAACTTCCAAAAGGTTCTAGTTTTGCATGGAGTGGATTATCATATCAAGAGCATCTTTCAAGTGGACAAAGTACACTTTTATACTCAATTTCTATTTTATTTGTTTTCTTATGTCTTGCTGCTTTATATGAGAGTTGGTCAATTCCTTTTTCTGTTTTATTAGTTATTCCTCTAGGGATTATTGGAGCTGTTTTGATTACAACTATTAGAGGATTAGATAATGATGTTTATTTCCAAGTTGCCTTATTAACTGTAATTGGACTATCCTCTAAAAATGCAATTTTGATTGTCGAGTTCGTTGAAGTCGCCTATAAAAATGGCCACTCTTTAATGGATGCTGCTGTCGAGGGTGCAAGATTAAGATTAAGACCTATTTTAATGACTTCATTAGCCTTTATAGTTGGGGTTTTACCCCTTGCTGTTTCAACAGGAGCTGGAGCAAATAGTAGAATTGCAATTGGAACAGGAATTGTTGGAGGAACACTAACAGCCACTATTCTTGGGGTATTTATGATTCCACTATTTTATGTTTTAATAAGTTCAATATTTAGAAAAAAAGGTAAAGTAAAAAATGAAAACAAATAAAATAATTCATATATCTATCTCACTTACTTTATCAATGTTTTTAAGTGCTTGTAGTTTAATAGATTCTAAATATGAACAACCAGCTGCTCCAATTCCAGTTAATTGGCCAAAAGGAGAAGCATATAAAGTTGAAACTTCAAATATAAGTGAGCCTCTTTTATGGGAAAATATGATTTTAGATGAGAAATTAAAAGAAGTTATAAAAATATCACTTAATCAAAATCGAACACTTAAACAAGCAATAGCAAATATACAATCAGCAAGAGCAACTTACAAAGTACAAAATGCTTCTGAATTTCCAACAATAAATGGGGAAGTTTCTGGAAATAAATCTAAATCTTTGAATAGTTCATCTTCAAATAATTCTACAAATATCTCTGAAAGTTACAATGCAAATGTAGGATTAAGTTCTTACGAATTGGATTTTTTCGGAAAGGCTAGAAATTTATCACAAGCTGATTTTGAAAGTTACTTATCAGTAAAAGAAAATGAAAGAACAACTCGTATTACGATTATTGCAGAAGTTACAAATGCTTGGCTAACAATGGCAGCTGATAAAAGTTTACTAAATTTTGCACAAGAGACTGCTGTTAATAGCAAAAAAAATCTAGATATTATCCAAGCTAGAATAAAAGCAGGTGTTGATTCAAAAGTTGCACTTTATGATGCCCAAACTATATATTTTCAAGCATTAGCAGACATTGAAAAATATAAAACACAAGTAGCCCAAGATTTAAATGCACTTAACTTATCTGTAGGTGAAAATCTTAAAGAAGAGTTACTTCCTACTGGATTAGATGAAAATGCACAATATTTTACTGCAATTCCCGTTGGATTATCTTCAAATGTTTTATTAAATCGTCCAGATATTTTAGCTGCTGAACATGATTTAAAAGCTGCAAATGCAAATATAAGTGTAGCACGAGCTGCATATTTTCCCTCAATTTCGATTACTACAACAGCAGGAGTTGCAAGTTCTGCTTTAAGTAATCTTTTTAGTGGAGGAGCTGCTTCTGTTTGGAGTTTTGCTCCAAATATCTCTTTACCAATTTTTGATTGGGGTTCAAAAGAGGCTTCACTTGATTATGCAAAATCTCAAAGGGATTTATATATTGCAAAATATGAATTAGCAATTCAAACTGCCTTTAGTGAAGTATCAGATGCCCTTGCAAGATATGGAACAATAGAGAATCAATTAAGCGCTCAAGAAAATCTAGTTAATGCTTCTAAAAATAGCTATTTTCTTTCTGAAAAACGTTATAAAGCAGGTATTGATACATACTTAAATGCTTTAACAGCACAAAGAAATTTATATAGTGTAGAACAAGATTTAATCTCTTTACGTTTAACAAAAATTAATAATCGTGTAACTTTATATAGAGTTTTAGCAAACGATGTTGAATAAATAATAGGCTCATCTTTTAAAGGAATCCTTTTTAAGATAGAGCTTTGGTGATTTTTCAATAAACTTGTTATATCATAAAAATAAAAATTGAGTTTAAATGAAAAACTTTAGATATAAAAAATATGTTCCAAATGAGTTAGGAAAAATCATCTTTTTTGAAGATTTAATCCCAAAAAAAGTTTTAAGACAACAGTTTCTTTCAAATCTTTTTACACTATTCTTTTCAATTTTTGGTTTGGTTATTTGTATTTTAATGTTCTCTCATTTTATAATTTCAAATGACTTATTTGGGCTATTTTCTGCTCTACTATTTTCACCTTTTTTCTTTTATCTTTATAAAGCAATCTTAAATTTTTTCATCATTGAAATTGGTGTTGTTTGCGATAAAGGGATAATGATACTTCATTTAAGAAGCGATGATAAGCTAATTAAAAACAGAATTTTTTATTTTGATACAAAATATGAAATAAAGATCCAAGAAAGAAGAAACTTCCATATAGCAGGAAGATACAGATATACCTACGACAAAATCTGCACTTTTTTTGATAAAAATAAAAAAATTTTTCAATTAGGCTACTCTTTTGTGGATAATAGAAAAAGTTCAAAAAAAGAGTTTTTTGATAATAGTGTTTTGGCTTTTGAGACTTTTAGGATTACGAGAAGGTAATTTGATATATTTAAAATCACTTGAAGATATTGAAATTATTTTTTAATTTTAAAATTACTTATTTTGTAAGCAATACTAAACTATTATTTTTTTATAATCGATTACTATATAAAAAGGATTTTTATGGCTATTCCAAGAGTATTTATTAGTTCTACTTGTTATGATTTAAAACACATAAGAGAAAATTTAAAATTTTTTGTAAAAACAATTGGTTATGAATCTGTTTTATCTGATGAGGGGGATGTATTTTATAGTCCATATAGTCATACTCATGAATCTTGTTTAAAAGAAGTAGAAACTTGCCAACTATTTATATTGATTATCGGTGGTAGATATGGTGGAAACTTCAAAGATACTGATAAATCGATAACAAATAATGAATATAAAGAAGCTGTAAAACAAAATATACCTATTTTCACTTTAGTTGAAGCAGGGGTATATTCTGACCACAATGTTTATAATAAAAATAAAAAAGATAAACCCAATATTTATAAAAATATTTCATATCCAAATATAGATGATATAAAAATATTTGATTTTGTTGATGAAGTTAGAAATAACGGCAAAAATAATGCTATTCAGCCTTTTAGAAATTTTTCAGATATGGAAATATACTTAAAAAAGCAATGGGCAGGAATGATGTATGATTTTTTATTAGAAAAAAATAAAGAATCAGAATCTAAACTAACAAATAAATTATTAGATAATATAAACTTAGCATCTAGAAAAACTGAAGAATTAGTAAAATATTTACTAAAACAATCAAATCAAGATAATACAAATATTGATAAAGAAATTGAAAATATTGACAATAAAATTGAAGCAGAAAAATTTGTTCAATTAGTTATTGACAAGTTTAACTTAAACGAATTGCCAAAAATTGCACTCAATAAGTTAATTAATTTAGATATTAATAATATTTCTTGGATTGAATTTCTAGAATTTTTAGGATTTAAACGTACTAAATCTCCTGATAATAAACTTGAAATACTTTGGGCACCACATGAAAAGATGGGATTACAAATTAAAAAGGAAGGTGTTGTATCAAATCATGAAAATTTTGTCAATTTAACAGAAACTTTTAGCTCTCTAAAAAAATTAAATGAAAAAGATAAAAAAGACATTTATCAAAAATTTGTAGATTTATCAAATAAATAAAATAGTTACATTTAACGTAACTATTTTTCTCAATAAAACACTGCAAACCAAACCGTTGGCTCATCAAGACTCGTAAATTTTACTTTATGTTTTTGATAAGCCTCTATATTTAAACAATCACCTTTTTTTAATTCCACTTCCCTATTCTCAAACTCAAGTATTGCAAAACCTTCTAAAAGCAAAACAAACTCATTTTTTTCTTGTTCATACCAAAAATTTTCAGGTGATTTTTGTCCATTTGAAACTATTTTTTCTACTTTTATTGTCTCATTTTTAAAAATTTCAAAAAAAATTTCCTCTTTTTTATCTACTATTATTTGCTCAAAAATATTATATTTTTCCATATTAGAACTCTTTAGAATTATGATTTATTGGTATTTTACATAAAATTACTTAATCATTTGATATAATCTTGATAGATTTAATCAAGTTAGTTAATCACCCCTTATTTAAAGGGTATTATATTAATTGTGATTAAATTACTTGACATTAATAAAAAAAAGTTCTATAATTTCAACATATAAAGAAAAGAACAAAAAAATAGAAAGGAAAAGAATGCAAAACGAAACAATTGCAATACACGCTGGGTATAACAAAAAAGAAGGTTTTGGGACAATGAGTGTTCCAATTACTCAAACAACTGCTTATGCATTTAGAGATTCTGAACATGCTGCAAATTTATTTGCATTAAAAGAACTTGGACCAATCTATACAAGATTAACAAATCCAACAACTGATGTTTTAGAGCAAAGATTTGCTGCACTTGAAGGTGGAGCTGCTGCTATTTGTACATCTTCAGGACAAGCTGCATCATTTTTTGCAATCGCAAATGTAGCTGAAGCTGGTGATAATATTCTTATTTCAGATAAATTATATGGTGGAAGCGTTACATTATTCACTTACACTATGAAAAGATTTGGAATTACGGCACGTGTATTTAAAAGTGACGATGCTTCTGATTTAGAATCATTAATTGATGATAAAACAAAAGCTATCTATTTTGAATCATTATCAAACCCTCAAATTGCTATTCCTGATGTGGAAAAAGTAGTTGAGATTGCAAAAAAACATGGTGTTTTAACTATTTGTGATAACACTGTTGCAAGTGCAGCTTTATTTAATCCAATCAAATGGGGAGTTGATGTTGTTGTTCACTCAACTTCAAAATATACAAATGGTCAAGGAACTGCACTTGGTGGAATTGTTGTTGAAAGAGATGGATTAGCTGAATTTTTCAAAGCAAATGAGAACAGATATTCACACTTTACAACTCCTGATGTATCTTATCATGGATTAGTTTATACAGATGTTCCACTTCCAAACTTTTGTTTAAGAATTAGATTATCACTTTTAAGAGATATTGGGGCAACTCAAGCGCCTTTTAATTCTTGGCTATTAATTCAAACATTAGAAACATTAAGTTTAAGAGTTGATAAACATTCAGACAATGCTTTAGAAGTTGCTAAATTTTTAGAATCTCATCCAAAAGTAAAATCTGTAAATTATCCAGGATTAAAATCTAACAAATATTATGACAAAGCTCAAAAATATTTCAAAGGTGGAAAATCATCTGGACTTATCTCTTTTGATGTTGAATCATTTGAAGAAGCAAAAAGAGTTATTGATAGTGCAAAACTATTTAGTGTTGTTGTAAATATTGGAGATAGTAAATCACTTATTGTTCATCCAGCATCTACAACTCACTCACAAATGAGTCCAGAAGAGTTGGCAAAAGCTGGTGTAAATCCTGTAACAATTAGACTTTCAATAGGTTTAGAAAATACTATTGATTTAATTGAAGATTTAACACAAGCATTAAATTAATAAAATGCCGTTAATATCAACAAAAGGTGTATATGGTCTAACAGCCATGTACGAGTTAAGTAAGCATCAAGAAGATTCTCCCATGCAAATCAGAGATATTTCAGCTAATGCTAATATCCCTCAAAATTACTTAGAACAACTTTTAAGTAAATTAAGACGAGCGGAACTTGTAAAAAGTATACGAGGTGCAAGGGGTGGATATGTTCTTGCTAGAAGTGCTAAAGAGATTAAAATAGTTGATATTTTAATCGCTTTAGAAGATGATATTAAAATAGTAGATGTTAAAACTGATAATCCAATTTTAAACATCTTTTTTGATGAATCAAAAAACAGTATGAAAAAGATTTTTGATATAAGCCTAGATAAACTAGATGAATATCAAGAGAAATATAACGAATTTTTACATTACAATATATAACTTAAAATAAAGGAAAATAGAATGAAATATGCAAATAACATAACAGAATTAATCGGTAACACACCTTTAGTAAAATTACAAGGTGCAAGTAACACAAGTGGTGCAACAGTTTTAGGTAAATGTGAATTTATGAATCCATCACATTCAGTAAAAGATAGAATTGGTACAAACATGATAAATGCAGCTTTAAAAGCTGGATTAATTAAAGAAGGTACAACGGTAATTGAACCTACAAGTGGAAATACTGGAATTGCATTAGCTTCTGTTTGTGCAGCTTTAGGAATTAAATTAGTTCTTACAATGCCATCATCAATGAGTATTGAAAGAAGAAGATTATTAAAAGCTTTAGGAGCTGAGTTAGTATTAACTGCACCTGAAAAAGGTATGAAAGGTGCTATTGAAAAAGCTGTTGAATTACAAGAAGAGACTCCAAACTCTTTTATTCCTCAACAATTTGCAAATGCTGCAAATCCAGAGATTCACAGACTTACAACTGCAAAAGAAATTTTAGCAGACACTGATGGGAAAATTGATATTTTTGTAGCTGCTATTGGAACAGGTGGAACAATTACTGGAACTGGTGAAGTTTTAAAAGCTCACAATCCAAATATCCAAATTATTGCAGTTGAGCCAGAAGCATCACCAGTATTAAGTGGTGGGAAACCAGGACCTCATAAAATTCAAGGAATTGGAGCTGGGTTTGTACCTGATGTTTTAAATACAAAAATTTATGATGAAGTATTACAAGTATCAAATGATGATGCAATTGCAGCTTCAAGACAAATTGCTCAATCTGAGGGATTATTAGTTGGTATTTCAGCAGGAGCTAATATTCACGCTGCACAATTAGTAGCATCAAGACCAGAAAATAAAGGTAAAACTATTGTTACAATTTTATGTGACACAGGTGAAAGATACCTAAGTTCAGGTTTATATGATTATGATGAAGAGTAAAAACTCTTTATCATAATTGCTTTAATTAAATATAGGAAAACAAATGCACGAAAAACCATATAGGTCAGTTGTAAAAGCCATTTCATGGCGGACAGTTGGAACTATTGATACAATTATTGTTTCATATTTTATTACTGGGAATCTAGTAATGGCAGCTTCAATTGGTTCAATTGAAGTTATTACAAAAATGGCTTTATACTATTTCCATGAAAGAGCATGGAATAAATTATCTTTTGGAAAAGTGAAAACTCCAGCAGTTGATTATCAAATTTAGGTTATACAATGAGTAATAAAGAATTAATACAAAATATAAATAAAGAGTTAGAAAATAAATCTACACAAGAAGTGATAGAGTATTTTTTAACAAAATTCAAAAATGTAGCACTTAGTTCAAGCTTAGCAGCTGAAGACCAAGTTTTAACAGATATTATTTTGAAACAAGATAAGAATGCAACAATATTTACATTAGATACGGGAAGATTACATCCTGAAACTTATGATGTTATGGATGCAACAAATTTAAAATACAGTGTAAAAATTGATGTATTTTTTCCTCAATATGAAAAGGTACAAGAACTTTATCAAACTCAAGGGGTAAATGGTCACTATGAGAGTATTGATAACAGAAAAAACTGCTGTAACATTAGAAAAATCGAACCTCTTAAACGTGCTTTAAAAGATGTTGAAGTTTGGATTACAGGGCTCAGAGCTGCTCAAAGCGTTACAAGAGTTGATATGCCTTTAGTTGAATGGGATGAAAACTTCAAAGTAATTAAAGTAAATCCTTTAATTAATTGGACAGAAGAGAATGTATGGGATTATATAAAAGAAAACAGAGTTCCATATAATAAACTTCACGATAAGGGCTTTCCAAGTATTGGTTGTGCTCCCTGTACCAGAGCCATTAAGGATGGTGAAGATATAAGAGCTGGAAGATGGTGGTGGGAAAACCCAGAACACAAAGAATGTGGTTTACACAAAAAATAAGAAAGGAAAAAAATGCAAATAAGTCAAAATAGATTAACACATCTAAAACAACTAGAAGCAGAATCAATGCATATTATGAGAGAAGTTGTAGCAGAGTTCTCAAATCCAGCGATGTTATATAGTGTAGGAAAAGACTCTTCTGTAATGTTACATCTTTTACAAAAAGCATTTTATCCTGCACCTCCTCCACTTCCTTTAGTTCATGTTGATACAACATGGAAGTTTAAAGAGATGATTGAGTTTAGAGATAAAAGAGCAAAAGAAGTTGGTATGGAACTTATAGTTTATACTAATCCAAAAGGTGAAGAGATGAATATCTCTCCATTTACTCACGGTTCAGCATTACATACAGATGTAATGAAAACTGAAGGATTAAAACAAATGTTAAATATCCAGAAGTTTGATGCAGTATTTGGTGGAGCAAGACGTGATGAAGAAAAATCAAGAGCAAAAGAGAGAATCTACTCTTTTAGAGATAAAAATCATAGATGGGATCCAAAATCTCAGCGACCAGAATTATGGAATGTATATAATGGAAGACACACAAAAGGTGAGTCTATTAGAGTATTCCCATTATCAAACTGGACAGAATTAGATATTTGGCAATATATTTATTTAGAAGGTATTCCTATTCCTGATTTATATTTCTCAAAAGAGAGAGAAGTAGTTGAATATATGGGTACAAAAATCATGGTTGATGATGAAAGAATGCCTGAAAGTTTGCGAAAAACAGCTAAAAAAGAGATGGTAAGATTCAGAACTTTAGGTTGTTATCCATTAACTGGTGCAGTTAACAGTGAAGCTACAACTTTACCTGAGATTATTCAAGAGATGTTAATTTGTACTACAAGTGAAAGACAAGGTAGATTAATAGATAGTGATGGTGACGCATCAATGGAGAAAAAGAAACAAGAAGGATATTTTTAGAATGGCACATCAATCAGACTTAATTGCAGAAAATATAGAACAATATTTAAAAGAACACGAAAATAAAGAAATATGTAGATTTATCACTTGTGGAAGTGTTGATGATGGTAAAAGTACTCTAATTGGAAGACTTTTATATGATTCAAAAATGATTTTTGAAGATCAATTAGCAGCTATTGAAAAAGATAGTAAAAAATCAGGAACTACTGGTGATAAAATCGATTTAGCACTTTTAGTTGATGGATTAGCTAGTGAGAGAGAACAAGGTATTACTATTGATGTTGCTTATAGATTCTTCTCAACTGATAAAAGAAAGTTTATCATAGCAGATACTCCAGGTCATGAGCAATATACAAGAAATATGGCAACGGGTGCTAGTACTGCTGATATTGCTATTATTTTAATAGATGCAAGACAAGGAATTTTAACTCAAACTAAAAGACACTCTTATATTGCAAGTTTATTAGGTATTAAAAACCTAATCGTTGCTATTAACAAGATGGATTTAGTTGATTTTAGTGAAGAAGTATTTGAAAAAATCAAAAAAGATTATAATGAAATTATCGAGTACCTTCCTCATCATAATGATTTAAATATTCAGTTTATCCCTATTTCGGCACTTGATGGAGATAATATCTTAACTATTTCACCAAAATGTTCTTGGTATAAAGGTCTTGCTTTAATGCCATTATTAGACAATACGTCTATACATAAACAAGAATCTTCATCATTTAGACTTCCTGTTCAATATGTTTTACGTCCTCACTTAAATTTTAGAGGATTCTGCGGAACTATTGCAAGTGGTGAGATAAACGTTGGTGATGAAATTACAGTTTTACCATCAAGAAAAACATCTAAAGTAAAATCAATAGTATCAAATGATATTAAAGATTTAAAACCAATTGGAAAAGATGAGCAAGTTGAAACAATACAAAAAGCATTCGCTCCAATGGCAACAACAATTACACTTCAAGATGAGATTGATATTAGTAGAGGTGATATGATAGTTAAATCTACTGATATTCCAAAAGTATCAAATCACTTATCAGCAATGGTAGTATGGATGGATGAAACTCCAATGAAACTTAATCAAAATTATGTGATTAAAAGAGCAACTTCAGTTATAAATGGTGCATTTAACGCTATTGAATTTAAGAAAAACATTAATACTTTTGAAGAAATTGAAGCAAGTGAATTAGCACTTAATGATATTGCAAAATGTACAATATCACTTGATAGAGAAATTGCAGTTGATTCATACTATGAAAATAGATACACAGGAAGTTTTATTATCATTGATAAATATACAAACTCAACTGTGGGTGCTGGAATGATTCTATCTTCAATTGAAGGTTTTACAAAACTTGAAGATGAGAAAAAAGTTTACTCAAAAGCTGAAATTGAATTAAATGAATTTATTAGAAGAAATTATCCTGAATGGGATTGTAAGGCAATATAATGTCTAATAATTTAACATTAAATATAGAAAAAATTAAACAAGAAAAAAATGAAATAGATGTTTTAGCAGACATCTTTTTTCATGCTGTTTTTGGAGAAAAAATAAGTAATGAAGATTTAGAAAGATTCAAATGGTATGGAATTTATGCCCAAGATGAAAAACAAGAATTCTTTGAGCTAAAAATTCCATTATCAATGGGTGAGTTAAATCTTCAACAAATTAAAACACTTAGTTTAATTTCAAAAGAGTATGCAAATAATAGTTTAGTTTTTTCATCTAATCAAAAAGTTGAATTAAAAGATATAAAAATATTTAGTCTGCCAAATATCTTTAATCTACTTCAAGATGTAGGTTTAGAAACCTCTTTTGAAGCGGGACACACAGTAAGAAGAGTTCTTACTTGTCCTATTAATACTATTGATGACTCTCAGATATTTAATGTCTCAGAGTTGGCAAATAAACTAAATGAAACTTTTATAGGAAATAAAAAATTCTCAAATTTACCAAATAAACTCCAAATGGCAATAAGTGGTCATGCAGAAGGATGTAATATACAAATTACTCCCGATGTTAGTTTTAATGCAACAAAAGATAATAAAGATAAAATCTTATTTGCTATAAAAATTTTAGATATAAATATAGGATATATTAGCAGTGCTCAAGTTATAAATGCAGCGAAAGCAATAGCTGAAATTTATAGAGATTTTGGAGATAGAGAAAACCCTGAACTTAACTCTTTTCAATCTTTAGTAAAAAAATGGGGAATACATAAATTTTTTGATGTATTAAACGCATCTATTAATTACAAAATTCAAAAAAATGTACAAACAAAAGAGCATACGATTCCGAGAAAACCTAGAATGGGTATAAATGAGAGTAATATAAAAGAGCAAAGTTATATAGGCTGTAAAATCAACTCATCAACAATACATAATACTAATCTTGATTTCTTATCTTCATTATTAGAAAAATATCAAGCGTCTAAAATTAGAATTTCACACAAAGGTAATATTATTATTCTTGATGTTCCAACTTCACAGGCTTTGAACTTAGCTAAAGAGTTAGAAAAAATCGATTTTAATCCTTTTGCTTAAATAAAAGAAGCTTTTTTAAGCTTTTTCTATTCAAGCTAACTCTTATAATAAATAACTTAAAATTATGAAATTAATAACTACAACTAATCAAAAGAGCAATTAAAAATGAACAAAAATATTTTCAGACCTTTTTTCAATGAAAACACAGATAAATTAAATTTTATTAGATACAACACTATTGGAAAAAATAAAAAAGAGTATTTTGATTATACTGCCTCAGGATTAGCTTTTAGACAAATAGAAAATAGAATCCATGATGTACTTGAAACTTATGCAAATACACACTCTAAAGAGGCTTCAAATGCTGATACTACAACAAATTATTATGAAATAGCAAGAACAAATCTGGCAATTAATCTAGAACTTAATGAAGATTTTGCCATTCTTCCTAGTGGTTGTGGAACAACTGCTGCTATTAAACATTTTCAAGAGTTAATGGGATTATATATTCCTCCTTCAACAAAAAAAAGATTTGGTTTTGAAATTGATAAACAAAAAGCTCCTTTAGTAATAGTAGGCCCTTATGAACATCACTCAAATGAAGTTTCATTTAGAGAAGCTTTATGTGAAATTCAAAGAATAGATTTAGATAAAGAGGGTTTAGTTGATTTAAATCACTTAAAAGAAATTTTAGAAAAAAACAAAAATAGAGAGATAATAGCTTCATTTTGTATAGCTTCAAATGTTACAGGAATTATAACTCCCTACGAAGAAATTTCTAAATTATTAAGAAGTTATAATGCTGTAGTTTGTTTTGATGCAGCTGCTTCAAGTCCATATATGAATATTCCTTGCCATCTTTATGATGCTTTATTTATGTCACCGCATAAACTTTTAGGAGGTCCTGCTTCTTGTGGTTTATTAGTTATTAGAAAATCTCTAATTGATACAACAATTGCTCCTTCATTTGCTGGTGGTGGAACTGTTTTATATGTAAATAAAACATCTCAAACATACCAAAATGATATTGAAATAAGAGAAGAAGCAGGAACTCCACCAATTTTACAATTTATTCGAGCATCTCTAGCATATCAATTAAGAAATGAAGTTGGTTTTGAATTTATAAAAAAACAAAAAGAAGAGTTAAAAGAGATATTTATAAATGAACTAAGAAAGATTCCATCTTGCGAAATATATGGAAATCAAGAAGCCCAAAATATAGGAATTATCTCTTTTAATATCAAAGGTATAAATCCTTATGAATTATGTAATCTTTTATCTTCAAATGACAATATCCAAACAAGAGCTGGATGTTCATGTGCAGGACCTTATGGACATGATTTATTAGGAATAAAAGAGTTAGATATGAATAATCGTCCAGGATGGGTTAGAATCTCAATTCATTTCTCTCAAACAAAAGAAGAGATTATGAATTTAGTAAAAAGTATTAAAAAAATTGCAATTTAAGTGAAATTAAACTCTTCATTTAACCTTCATTAACTTAAAATGTTTACAATTACAAATGAATTTAATAATATTTTTTTTAGTATTTATTATCGTTTTTGCTTTTCAAACTTTTATAATAAAAAAACGTCTTATAAATAAACTTGATTTTACTTATAAGACGAAAAAGTATCTTAGCCTAATATTATATATAACTTTTTTTGGGGCTGTTCTATACCCAATGGCAAGATACTATCCCTTAGTGCCAAACTGGCTCTACTTTGTCCTTTCCTTGCCAATTGGGATGATTTTTTTAACATTTATTATTACTCTATTACATGAAATCATCTCTTTTGGAATCAAAAAAACACCATTCAAAAATAATCGAAGAGAATTTTTCAAAAAAGGCTTAGATATAGGAGCCATTTCCCTAGTAATTGCTACCAATGCTAAAGCTATGGATAATGCAAAAAATGTTCAACTTGAAGTTGTAGATGTAAAAATAAATAATTTAAAAATACCATATAATATAGTACAAATAAGTGATGTCCACATCGGTGGATTGATTGATAAAGAGTTTATAAAATCCCTTGTAGATAAAATTAATATATTAAATGCGGATGCTGTTGTAATTACAGGGGATTTAGTTGATACAAAATTAGAATATGCTATTCCTGCTCTTAATGAACTTAAAAATATTAAATCGAAATTTGGAACATATTTTATAGTTGGAAACCATGAATATTTTCATGGAGTTAAACCAATTATTGATTATGTGAACTCATTAGGAATAAAAACTTTAGAAAATGAAAATGTTTATGTTGGACCAAAAGATGAAGGTTTTAATCTTTGTGGAGTTTATGATAGATTTGGTTTTAAATACAATGATTTTATACCTGATATTAATAAAGCCATGCAAAATTTAGAAAATTCTCCAACTATTCTTTTGGCTCATCAACCAAAATTTATAGAAGAAATAGAAAATACAAAAGGAATTGATTTAATGCTTAGTGGACATACCCACGGTGGACAAATCTTTCCCTTTAATTTTTTAATAAAACTTCAACAACCTTATGTAAAAGGTCTTCACACTTTTAATGACTACACCCAAGTTTATGTGAATAAAGGCACAGGATTTTGGGGACCACCTATGAGACTTGGTGCTAGTAGTGAGATAACTATTTTAAAATTACACGCTTAATCTAACTACTAGCAAATTTCTAACTCTTTCAAATTAATGCATTGCACAAGGACTCATTCCTGTTTTGAAAAACATTGCAGTTACTGTATCCATTGTTTGAATATGATTAACTAGCCAAGATACAAGATTATTTTCGAAATAGTTTTTTAATTCTAAAATATTTTTAGTCTCTTCAAAATTATCGAAAAGTTGTTTTATTTCTGATAAATTCATATTATGCTCATTTTTATGAAATTCATAGGCAAAAAAACCTTTTTCTCTCATTTGTATCTCTTCAGTTTCAAAATGATTTTCAGTGTGAGTTATCCACTCTTTATATTTATCTTCTAAACTTTTTAGATTTAATTCACTTTGTTCTTTTTCATACTCTAAAATATCTTTATAAAGTTCATTTATTATTTCTACATCTTCAAAATGTGTATCATTCATAAAATCCATTGATACAAGTGGTAAATCATTCTTATTTATTAACATACAAACTCCTATTTTTCATAATTGTATAGAAATTAAAATTCTTTTTAATTGATTAGAATCAAGTATTAAAATATACACAATATTTTAAAGTTTCAATTGTATTACTTATATACAGCTATTTAATAAATTTACTTATTTTATTCATGTATAATAATTTCAATTAAAATTTAAAAGGATTTAAAATGTCTTTAAAGGTAGTTATTTCACATAAAACTCACTATAAATATGATAGACCTATATCTTTATCTCCACATATTATAAGATTAAGACCAGCCCCTCACAGTAGAACTCCAATTGAAGCTTATTCATTAAAAATAAAACCCGATGGACATTTTCTAAACTGGCAACAAGATCCATTTGGAAACTACCAAGCAAGAATTGTATTTCCTGAAAAAACAAAAGAGTTTTTTATTGATGTTGAAATTATTGCAGATTTAATTACATTAAATCCATTTGACTTTTTTGTTGAAGAAAGCGCAACAAATTTTCCTTTTGAATATAAAAAAGATTTAAAAAAAGAGTTAAAACCTTATTTAAAAATTGAAGAAGATGGCAAATTATTAACTGAGTTTGTTGGAAAAATTGATAAAACAGAAAAACCAATTATTGATTTTTTAGTAGAAGTTAATCAAAAAATTAACCAATATGTAAACTATACTGTAAGACTAGAACCAGGTGTTCAAACTTGTAAAACTACTTTAGAAAAGAAATTAGGTTCGTGTAGAGATTCTGCTTGGCTTTTTGTACAAGTTTTAAGACATTTAGGACTTGCAGCACGTTTTGTATCTGGATATTTAGTTCAATTAACAGCCGATGTTAAATCACTTGATGGACCAAGTGGTCCTGAAGCTGACTTTACAGATTTACACGCTTGGACAGAAGTTTATATTCCTGGTGCTGGATGGGTTGGACTTGATAGTACAAGTGGATTATTTGCTGGTGAAGGTCATATTCCTCTTGCTTGTACACCACATTATAACTCTGCTCATGCAATTGAAGGATTTAGTGATAAATGTGAAACTGAATTTGAATTTGAAAATAAAGTTACAAGAATTTTTGAATCTCCAAGGGTTACAAAACCTTATAAAGAAGAACAATGGAAAGCTATTTATGACTTAGGTTTTAAAGTAGATGAAGATTTAGAGAAAAATGATGTTCGTCTAACAATGGGAGGAGAACCTACATTTGTTTCTATTGATGATATGGAATCAGCTCAATGGAATAGTGAGGCAGATGGAGAACATAAAAGAGAATTAGCTACAAAACTAGCAAGAAGACTTTTAGAAACTACTACAACTGGTGGGCTTTTACACCATGCACAAGGAAAATGGTACCCAGGAGAACCACTTCCTAGATGGCAAACAACAATTTATTGGAGAAAAGATAAAAAACCTGTTTGGGAAAATCCAGCACTTCTTGCAAATAAAAATGATGTTTTTCCTTATACAACTGCTGATGCAAAAAACTTTTTATCAACACTTGCATCTGTTTTAGGTGTTAGTGATGAAAATATAAGTCCAGCCTTTGAAGACCCAATCTATTATATTATGAAAGAAGCTGAACTTCCTATTGATATTGACCCTTTAAAATATGATTTAAAAGACCCACTTGAGAGAAAAACAATAGCTGATAAATTAGCACAAGGTTTAAACAATGAAGTGGGATATGTTTTACCTTTAAATTTTGGAGTTACAAAATGGATAAGTTCTAAATGGGAATTTAGAAGAAATCATCTTTTCTTAAGTGCTGGAAATTCACCATTGGGATTAAGACTTCCCTTAGAATCATTAGTAGTAAAACCACCTGTTGAATTAGAAAAAAATTTTGAAACAGACCTTTTTGCCTTTGCTCCACAACTTGGCGATTATATTAAAGATGTGAAAAAAAGAGCTAAAAAAACTAGTAAAAAAACAACTACAAAATTTAATTCAAATACTTTTGTAAGAACTGCAATTACATCTGAAATAAGAGACAATAAACTTTGTATTTTCCTTCCTCCAATTGAAGACACAGAAGTATTCTTAGATTTAATTGCTTCAATTGAACAAACTGCAACTATTTTAAATTTATCTGTAATCATTGAAGGTTATGAACCTCCACACGATTTAAGAACAGATAGAATCAAAGTAACTCCAGATCCAGGTGTTATTGAAGTAAATATTCAACCTGCAAGTTCTTGGAAAGAGTTAAGTGATAATCTACTTGCACTTTATGAAGATGCAAGACTTTGTAGACTTGGAACTGAAAAGTTTATGATTGATGGAAGACACACAGGAACTGGTGGTGGTAACCATGTTACTATTGGAGCGATGAAACCAAGTGATTCTCCACTATTAAGAAATCCTCAATTACTAAGAAGTCTAATCACATTCTGGCAACACCATCCAGGTTTATCTTATCTATTCTCAGGAGCATTCATAGGACCAACTTCACAAGCTCCAAGAGTTGATGAAGGAAGAGCTGAAAATCTTTATGAATTAGAGATTGCCTTTTCACAAATTCCAGAAAGTGGTGATGTTCCATTTTGGTTAACTGATAGATTATTTAGACATATGTTAACTGACATTACAGGAAATACACACAGAAGTGAGTTTTGTATAGACAAACTTTATTCTCCTGATAGTAGCACGGGAAGACTTGGAATATTAGAGCTTAGAGCTTTTGATATGCCACCTCACTCTCAAATGGCACTTTTACAAATGTTATTAGTTAGAGCTTTAGTATCTTGTTTTTGGAAAAAACCATATAAACATGATTTAGTTAGATGGGGTACAAGATTACATGATAAATTCTTACTTGAACACTATGTAAAAGAGGATTTAAGAAGTGTCGTTCAATACTTAAATGATGAGGGTTATGAGTTTAAACTTGATTGGTTTGACCCATTCTTTGAATTTAGATTCCCATTATACGGAATGACTATGATTGAGGGAATGCCAGTTGAAATTAGATCAGCAATTGAGCCATGGAATGTTCTGGGAGAAGAATCAAGTTCACAAGGAACATCAAGATATGTTGACTCATCTGTTGAGAGATTACAAATAAAAATTGAAAATTTCAATGAAGAAAGATACATAGTAACTTGTAATGGGGTGCAAGTTCCCCTATCAAAAACAGATGTTGAGGGTGAGTTTGTAAGTGGGGTTAGATACAAAGCTTGGCAACCTTGGTCAGCCCTTCATCCAACCATTAAAGTAGATACACCTTTAACTTTTGATATAATAGATAAATGGAATACTAGATCTATTGGTGGGTTTAATTATTTTGTTGCACATCCAGGTGGAAGAAGTTATGATACTTTCCCTGTAAATTCTTATGAAGCAGAGTCAAGAAGAATAAATAGATACTGGGACTTCAATCACTCACAAGGTGAAGTTGAAGCATATGAACCATCTATTTCAGGGGAAGCAAATACTCTATTTGCTGTGGAAGCAACAAGAACATTAACAAATACAAAAGGAAGTAAAAAACTTCTTTTTAAAGAGATGCCAAAAAATAAAGAATACCCACATACATTAGATTTAAGACAAAGGTGGATAAAAAAGTAGATGTCAATTTTTGATAGTTGTAAGTTAGAGTCATCATATGATGAAATGTTTGATACAAAATGCAATATTAAACCTCATTGGGATGACATTGTAAAAGGTTTAGAAGAGGCAGGTATTAAACAACTTGAACAAAAACAACTAGAAATTGATTGGAAACTTGAAGATAATGGGGTTACTTATAATATTTATAATGACCCAGAAGGAAACAACAGAAGATGGAATTTAGACCCTATTCCCTTAGCTCTTACATCTACGGAGTGGGAAGAGGTTTCAAGAGGACTAAAACAAAGAGCAAAACTTTTAAATCTAATTTTCAAAGATTTATATACTGAGCAAAGATTAATTAAAGAGGGAATTGTTCCTGCTGAAATTATTTTTGCCCATAAAAGTTTTATTCCTGAAGTTTTTAATTTTGAAAATAAAGATTATTACTCTATGCGATTTTATGCAGCAGATATAAGCAGAGGTCCTGATGGAAAGTTTTGGGTTATAAATGATAGAACTCAATCTCCATCAGGTCTAGGTTATGCAATAGAAAATCGACTTACAATGAACTCAATCTCAAATGATTTATATCCAAATGTTGAAATTCTAAAAATGGCAAAATTTATTGAGGGTTTTAAAACTATGTTAAAATCTCTCTCATCATCAAATCAAGACAATCCATTGATTGTTCTTTTAACTCCAGGTCCTTTAAATGAGACCTATTTTGAACACTCATATATTAGTTCTTTTTTAGATTTAACTCTTGTTCAAGGTGAAGATTTACTTGTAAAAAACAACCAATTATGGCTAAAAAGTTTAAATGGATTAAGAAAAGTTGATACTTTAATTAGAAGAGTTGATTCACAATATTGTGACCCTCTTGAATTAAGAAATGACTCACATTTAGGAGTTGCTGGACTTGTAAATGTAATTAGAAAAAATAATCTATCAATGATAAATCCAATTGGTGTTGGTATTTTAGAAAATATTGGACTAAATCCATTTATGAAAAATATTGCAAAGTTTTTACTAAATGAAGAATTAATTCTTCCTCAAATAGCAACTTGGTGGTGTGGACAAAAAAAAGAACTTAAATTTGTACTTGAAAATATCAAAAATTTAATCATAAAAAAAATTGACCGAACAGATAATATAGAAGTTCATTTTGCTAATAAATTAGATGATATTCAATTAAAAGAGTTAATAGAAAAAATAGAAAAAAATCCACACTATTATGTTGGACAAGAAATTATTGACTTTTCTACAAGTCCATCATTTACAAAAGGTAAAATTGAACCTAGAAATGCAGTAATAAGGTCATTTTCTTATTTACATGAAGATAAATATCATGTAATGCCTGGAGGATTAATTAGAGTTTCTCCATCAAAAGATTCCCTTGTTGTATCAAATCAAAAAGGTGGAGCTAGTAAAGATTTATGGATATTAGGAAAAAATGTTGATTCTACTGGAAATAATATCTTTAAAAATAGAGCTTTTATTGATTCACGCTTAGAAAATATTTCAACTAAAAGAGCAGAAAATTTATTTTGGTTAGGAAGATATTTAACAAGATCAATAACAACTTCAAGAATGATTAGATTTAATTTAAAAAGTATGCTTAATCTAAACCGATATGACGACAAGAGTAATTCAAAACTCACAATTAAAATTTTAAATAATGCATTAACGCATTTAACTATGAGTTATCCTGGCTTTTTGGATGAAAAATCTACTATTACGCCAATTAAAGAGATTATTTCACTAATAAGAGATAAAAATAGAGTTGGAACTCTTAGTTTCAGTCTTTCTATGCTCTCAAATTTAAATGCAAGTGTAAAAAATCTTCTTACAATAGAAGCATGGAGAATCTATGAAAAAATGCAAAAAGAGTGGAATAGCTATAATAAAAGAGAAGTTTTCACATACAAAGATCATATAAATGAACTAGATAGTTTATTAATTTTTTTAATGGCTTACAGAGAGCTAATTGATGAAAGTATATTTAAAGAACAAGGATTAATTTTATATGATATTGGATGTAAAATAGAAATATCTCAACTATTAATTTCTAAATTAAGATCACTTCTTACTCAAAAACTTGATAAATTAATAGAGTATGATGTTTTAGATTCTATGTTAAATTCTTATGAAAGTTATAACTCTTATAGGGCGTATTATAAATCTTCTTTAGACTTAGAAAATGTATTAGACTTTTTAATATTTAATACAAAATATCCAAAATCTTTGATTTATATAATAAATCAACTATTAAGTGATTTAAAAGAACTCCCAAAAAATGAAAATAATTCACACTTAAGTAGTTTCGAAGAACCTGTATTTAAGGTATTTTCAATGATAACTTTAACAAGCACGCAAAAACTATTAGAGAGTTCTGAGGAAGAGTATGTATATAAAGGATTAGATGAGTTTTTATCAACTCTTTCTGATTTATTAACACAAACATCTGAAGAATTAACTAAAACATATTTTTCACACTATAATGAGTAACAATGATTTATGAAATATACCACGAAACAAACTTTAATTATGCAGGACTTGTAACTTTTAGTCATAATATTGCAAGATTAAAACCTAAAAATTCAAATACGCAAAAATTACTTGAATACTCACTAAAAATTGAGCCAACACCGTATGAAACAAATGAATTTGTTGATTATTTTGAAAATACAAATAATTTTATGCTTATTAGAGAAGCCCATAAAAACCTAAAAGTTATTGCAACTTCAAAAGTTGAAAGACTTGAAACGGAAATAAAAAAAGAGTTAAGCCTTTTTAAGGATGTAAAAATTACTCTTAAACAATTAAAAGAGAGATTTAGCAGTTATAATGCAAATGATGTATTGGCAAAATATTTTTTATTTGAAACAGAATCTATCCCAATGCCATCACTTGAAATAAAAAAATATGTTTTAGAATCTTTTAGTGAAGATAGAAATATAATTGAAGCAACAACTGAATTTATGGCTAGAATATTCAATGATTTCAAATTTGTATCTGGATTTAGTGATATTACAACTCCTATTGAAGTAATTTTCAAAGAGAAAAAAGGGGTTTGTCAAGATTTCGCGCAGTTTGCAATTTCAGCACTTAGAAGTATCGGTATTCCAACTAGATATATAAGTGGTTATATTCAAACAATCCCAGCAGAGGGAAGTGAAAAACTTTTTGGTGCAGATGCTTCTCATGCTTGGTTTTCTATTTATATTCCTGATGTTGGATGGTTAGATTTTGATCCAACAAATAATAAAATCCCAAATGAAGAGTATATAATTTTAGGTTATGGAAGAGATTATTTAGATATTTCACCCTTAAAAGGTGTTGTTCAAAGTAGTGGGAATAGTGCTTTAAGTGTAAAAGTTAATGTGAAAATTATAGAAGGATAGAAGAGTTTAAAAACTCTCCCATTCATCTGTATCTTTTGTTTTAGCTGAGTGTGACTCTACAGGTTTTACTACTTTTTTAGATACAACTTTATTATGACTTTGTTTTTCTTGAGCTTCTGCCATGTGTATAGCTTTAGCTGCTGATTTTATATTTTTTGATTTAGCTGTATTTTTCCCAATAAATTCTTTTTCATCAGCACTACTAACCACCAATTTAGCTATTTGATCTGTTAACACTGCCACATCATGAGTTTGTGATGCTACTGCTGCATTTTGTTGTGTTTGTTGGTCTAATTGATTTACTGCATCATTTATCTGTTCAATTCCTAACAACTGCTCTTTTGATGCATTTTGGATATCTTGTATTAAATTTATTGTATGAGTGATATTTCCATTTAATTGTTTATATCCCTCTATCATATTTCCAGCTATTTTTTTACCATCATTCGCTTTTACTGTTGCTGTTTCTACGATTGATTTTATCTCACGTGCAGCATCTGCTGAACGAGATGCTAGGTTTCTCACTTCTGCTGCTACTACTGCAAATCCTTTTCCTGCTTCTCCTGCTGTTGCTGCTTCTACTGCTGCATTTAAAGAAAGAATATTTGTTTGGAAAGCAATTTGGTCAATTACAGAAATTGCATCATTTATAGCATTTACTTGAGTATTTATCTCATCCATTGAAACTGTTGTTTGATTTGCTAATTTCTCACCTTGAGAAGCAGAAGCTGTTACTTCATTTGAAAGAATTGCCATTTTTGAAATATTCTCTGTATTATTTCTAATATTTGAAGTTATCTCTTCTATTGCTGCTGCTGTTTCTTCTAAAGATGCTGCTGCTTCATTTGAGCTTTGATTTAATTTATCTACATTTGATAAAAGTATATTTGAACTTTCATCTAAAGTTAGACCATTTGTTTTATTTTCTACTAACATTTGAGTAATGGAATTTTGCAAAGTATTAATACCTACTACTAATCTTTCAAACACTCCACCATGTTCATCATTTTCATGCATCTTTAAAGTATCTACATAATTTAGTTTTGCATATTTTTCTAATAATTCATCTACTTCAATAAACCTATCTCTTGTACTTCTTATCATTTGATTTACATTATTTTTAAACTCTTCTAGTGAACTGTTATTAGTTGATTTCTCTATAAATTGTCCATACCAACCATTATTTACTCTTGTCATTACTACTTTTGCATCATCAATTAAAGAGTTATCTTGGTTTAGTGTGTTTTCTATTTGTTTAATATTCTCATTTACAAACACTGCCATTTCACCAAATTCATCTTTTGATTTATCATCAAGAAGTAAAACTGTTGTTGATTTTTTATTTAGGTAATCAAAAAAAGAGATTAATCCAGTTTTAAAATCATTTAGGGATTTTATTACTATATTTGAAATTAACAAAGAAATAATTATAAATATAGCAATTGAGATAATTACTAAAGCCATCAATATATTATTCAATAAACTATGAGCTTCTATCTTTAATTGTATAGCACTAATATTTATTGCATCTATTTTTTTTTCTAAAACAACACCTGCTTCAGCCATCATTTTTACTGTATTTTTTAACTCTTCAGATTCTTCTTTTATACCATTTGTTTTATTATCTATTAACATTGAGGCAACTTGATTAAAACTTGTTAGATACTCTTTTGAAGAAGAGATAATTTCATCACTCAAATCTTTATTTTTTTGAGTAGTTAACTCTTTTTTTAATTGTGTTACATCATTATTTAATGTATTAAAGTTATCTATTACTTTTTGTTTATTTTCATCATTTACGGCTCTTAAGAACTGATAAACTGATATTCTTCCTTTTAACAATTGTTGAATAAAGTTCTCTGTTTCTATTGCTACTTTATTTCTTGCATTTTCTATATCACTAAAATGAACATACACTATCCCTGACACTATTACTATTACTACAAACATTAATGGAAACAACAGGAGTTTCATTTTTGTATTGATGTTTTTTATCATTATTTCTTCCTTATAATTTAAAACCCAATAGTATTATTTTTTTATTGTATTTGTAATTAATTATTTACATAATTATAAATAATAAATTTAATAAGTGATAAAAGTTACCTATGTAACTGATAAGGAGTAATATTTCTGATTTCTAAGGATAAATATAATTTTTTAAGATTCTTTTTCTTTTTATTATTTTTCTAATTGGCTAGTAAATACTAACCAATTTTTGCAATTCTAAAAGCAACTGCGTGTTCATAGATTAAAGAGTAACTATAAGAACATGTAATCATACCATTACAAGGAGCCAAAAATTGGTGAATAACCTCACCTTCTAAAGAGTGAACTATTTCTCCAATAATTTGATCTTTAGATACATAATTTCCTGGAAGTTCTTTAGGAATAAAAATACCACTTCTAGGAGATTTAACAACATTAATTGAATTTCTATCAATTACAGTTGATTCGTAACCCGCAAAAATATGATAATCTATAATTTTATTTTTATCCATAAATCTAATCATGGCTTGATTTATTTGGCTTGCACTCTTTTTATCAACTAAATTATCACTTGGGCAGATAATTGAAAAAGCTTTGGTTCCCCAAAGTTGCCAGTTATATTGTAGAGTAACAGTATCAATTGACTTCATAGTTCGATGATGGATCATTTTAAAACCAAACTTTTTTGCAGCCACTAAATCTTCGTAACCACTTTTATAAAGTTTTATATATGGTAGGCAAGTTGCAGGATCTGGGCGTCTTTCTAAAATAATTCCATAATCATATCCACTAATTGCATCAAAAACTTTTTTAGCAATTCTTTGTGTAGTTTCACCCAACTCATATCCAGGGAACATCATGTTTAAATCAGTATTATCTAAAGGCCAGAATCTTTTTCCAATATTTAAAGCATAATGATTAATTGAAGGGATAATTAATACATCACCTTTGATTTTTTCTTTATCAATTTTATTCTTGAAAAAATCTACC
Organism: Arcobacter venerupis; assembly: GCF_013201665.1. Classification (NCBI taxonomy): domain Bacteria; kingdom Pseudomonadati; phylum Campylobacterota; class Epsilonproteobacteria; order Campylobacterales; family Arcobacteraceae; genus Arcobacter; species Arcobacter venerupis. Next base: position 3,179,887 of record NZ_CP053840.1, read on the forward strand.
ATTTTTGAAGCACAATATAATGGTAAGATAGAATCACCTTCCATGGCACCAATAATTGCAACTTTAGGAGCTTTTGGGTTAGTTCCTTTAAAAAAATATCCTTCAATAACTAATGGAGCACGACTTAATGATTCAATTCTTAATATTTCAATTTTTTCCACTGTTATCTCCAAAAATTCTAGCTATTAACGAACCCTCATAAACAACAGGATATTCTCTTAAAGTAAATAATATTCCATCAGCAGGAGCTATCAAAGTAACATGTATTGAACCAGTTAATGGATCAACTATATCTCCAATTTTTTCATCTTTTTTAATAATTGCACAATGATCAAGAGCAGGAACAAACAGTCCACTTTTTGGAGCATTTAAATAAAATACTTCTCCTATTTCAGAGTTAAAAGCTTCTCTTACGATAAAATCATCTTTACCCTCAATAATTCCCTCTTTTTGCATTAGATTTAAAATTCCCAGTAGTAATTGGTGTCCATATGCTTTTGTAAGTCTCATTCCAACACCCATTTCAACCACAAGGGTTTTTGTTCCCATTGAATTCATTGTATGTGAAAAAGTAGATTCAAGAACAGTTACTGCATCATGAATCCAAATAAAATCACAATTTAACTCTTTTGCAAGGGGTAAAGTAGATTTTGAATACTCTTTATTTATTCTAATTTGTGGGATTTCTCGTAAAAAAATATTGCTTGAATGAATATCAATAGCAATATCACTTCCTTTTACATCATTTGCAAGAGCAAAAACAACTTGTCCTGGTAAAAATTCATTAGAATTACCAGGAAATGTTCTATTTAAATCAACATTATACAAAGGAAAGCCCCTTGTAATTGTATCTACACCTAAAGAGTTTACAGCTGGATAAATATCAACAATACCTTTTAATTTATCACTATTAGTATTTAACCAATTTGCTAAAAGATAAATAACTAACTGCCCTTCTAATTCATCTCCATGAATTCCACTTACTATTGAAATCCTTTTAGTTTTATTATTAGACTTTTTTAAAGGTTCAAATCTAGTTCTTTTAACTGCTAGTTTTTCACCTACTGGTAACTCAGATGTAAATATCTCTGTTGTTTTCATTAATTCTCTACTATAATTTTATTTATTTTAGCATTAATTGAATTCAAAATGGTTTCAAAAGAATCATCTATATCATGAGGAACAAATTTTGATTCAGGTGCTAATCTAGTAACAATCTTATCTATTTCTTCCATAAGTACCAATGAAAAAACTTTATCTTCTTCTAGTCTTAAATGAAAATCTACTTTCTCGACAAGTTTCCCCAGTCTGATAAAATAATCACTCGCTTGTCTATGCTGTTTTCTTGTTAGTTCACCCCAAATTTCACTAATTAAAGATAAAACCTTATCAATAAATCTACAATCAACATCTAAACTTGAATGTTTTAATAAATTAGCCAACTCAACAACAGAACCAAAAGCCTCAGTATCCATATTAGTTCTACTAATAATTGCATTCTCTTTAGCAAGATTAATTAATGTTTGTAAATTCGCATGATGATTTCCAAATATTGAAATATTTAAAAACTCCTTTGCACTTGAATATTCTAAATCTATTCCAAATTTTTTATAAAGTTCTTTACCACAATCTTTATCAGTATCAATAACCTTATCAAAGGCATAAACGATTTCAAGTAAAGTTACTTCAACTCTTTCTAAATATCTACCAAACCAATATAAGTTTGTTGCAACATTTGCAGTTAATAATTGCTCCATCTTATGCCTCCATAACCCAAGTATCTTTAAATCCACCACCTTGAGATGAATTCACTAAATAATTCCCAGCTTCCATTGCATAACGTGTCAGTCCACATTTCCAAACTTTTGGCTCATCACTCATTACAACATAAGCTCTAAAATCTGCTTTTCTTTGAACAATTTCATCGTTTAAGTAACACTCTTCATCATAAAACTCTATTAACTCTTGTGCAATGAATCTTCTAGGATTTGCTTCAATTATAGTTTTTAAATCTGATAACTGGATTTTCGTCATCGCATGCCCAAACATAACCCCATAACCACCTGCTTCTGCAACATCTTTTATTACTAATTTTTCAATATTATCAAAAATATATTTTTTATCATTTTCAAAATAAGGTAAATATGTTGGTGCATTTTCTAAAATTGGCTCTTCACCTAAATAATATTTAATCATTTTTGGAACAAAATAGTAGATACCTTTATCATCAGCAACTCCATTTCCAGGTGCGTTCATAATGGCAACATTTCCAGCTAAATAAGCTTCCATGATTCCTGGAACTCCAATTAAACTCTCTGAATTAAAGAACTTTGGATCTAAAAATTCATCATCTAATCTTCTATAAACAGCTCCAACTCTTACTAATCTTCCATCATAATTTTTAAAGAATAAAATTTTATTTTTTACGACTAGTTCTTCATTTCTTACAAGTTGAGCACCTATTTTTTTTGCTAAATACGTATGTTCATAATATGCCGAATTAAATCTTCCAGGAGTTAAAACAACATTTATTCCTCCACAATTTACATAATCCATAGACTCTCTCAGCATTGATGGATACTCTTTAATAGGTTTAATTTTTAGCTTTTCAAAAAAACTTGGATAGATTTTTCTGTAAGTATCTCTAATTGATAAAGGATAACTAGCTCCACTTGGAACTCTTAAGTTATCTTCTAAAATAACCCATTTATCAGAAACTGTATCTTTTACTAAATCTATACCATTAATATGAGTACGAATTTTTTTTGAAGGAGAGAAACCATGAAGTTCTTTTAAATATCCTTTTGCTTGATAAATAAACTCTTCTGGCACAATATTATCTTTTACAATATTTTTAGTAGTATATAAATCTTCTAAAAATAGATTTAAGGCTTTTATTCTTTGAGTTAATCCTCTATCAATTATATCAAACTCTTTAGTTTCTATAATTCGAGGAATAACATCGAATGGTAAAGATCTTTCAATAAAATTTCCATCTTTGTAAAGATTGAAATTAACAGCAAACTTATCCATATAATTTTGGAACTCTTTTATCTTTTGTCTATCCTGATTAGAAAAGGTTTCCCAGAAAACTTCAGATACACTATTTTTTTCATTACTCAAATTACACCTCCTGAACTAAATAAATTCTAGTCTTATTTATCTAAATCTAAACTAAATAATTCATATGGCAAAACATTTGACTGTATAATTATTATACACAATGGTATGATTATTTTATATAGCATAAAAAAAAAGGGAAAGGATAAAATATCCTCTCCCTCTTATAAAAATAACTAAAAAGTTAAAATTAGTTATATTTCTCTTTTTTTGCTGTTCTTTTTCTAACAGTTGGATCTAACTCTCTTTTTCTTACTCTAACTGAAATAGGTGTAATCTCAACTGATTCATCTTCTTCAATCCATTCTAATGCATTTTCTAAAGACATAGCTCTTGGTGGAACTAATTTAATAGCTTCATCAGCACCTGAAGATCTAACATTTGATTGAGCTTTCCCTTTAGTTGGGTTAACATCTAAATCGTTATCTTTTGCATGTTGACCAATTACCATTCCAACATATACTTTATCTTGAGGTTTAACAAACATAATTCCTCTATCTTGTAAGTTGAAGATTGAATAACCAACAGCTTCTCCAGCTTCCATAGAAACTAATGCTCCATATTTTCTTGATTCAACTATTCCTGAATATGGTCTAAATTCTAAGAATGAGTGATTCATAACACCCTCACCTTTAGTTTCTGTTAAGAATTCTGTTCTAATACCAATTAAACCACGTGCAGGAATTTCAAACTCTAATCTTGTATAACCAGCACCCATTGGTACCATATTTGTCATATTAGCTTTTCTTTTTCCAAGTTTTTCAATAATAGCACCTGTATGTTCATCAGGTAAATCAATAACTAAATGTTCAAATGGTTCAGTTTTAACACCATTTTCAATTTTTGTAATAACTTCAGGTCTTCCAATACAGAACTCAAAACCTTCTCTTCTCATATTTTCAGCAAGGATACAAATTTGTAATTCCCCTCTTCCATTTACTTTAAATTTACCCTCACCAATTTGCTCATAATTCATAGCAATGTTAGTGTTCATTTCAGCTGCTAATCTTTCATTGATTTTATTTGAAGTAATAAATTTACCTTCTGTTCCTGCTAATGGAGAATCATTTACAGCAAATGTTACAGAAAGAGTTGGCTCTTCAATGTGCATTGGGTCAAGTGGCATTGGATTTGTTGGGTCACATAATGAATCACCAACATCAATAGTTTCAAAACCAGCAACAGCAACAATATCACCAGTACCAGCAGTTTTAATATCAAATCTATCCATACCTTTAAATCCGATAAGTTTAGAAACTCTTCCTTTGATTTTTTCACCATCAGCTTTAACTAAAAGTACAGTTTCACCCATTGAAATAGTACCGTTAAAGATTCTAGCAATACCAATTTTTCCAATGAAGTTATCATAGTCAAGTGTAAATACTTGAAGTTGTAAACCATTTTCATCAGAACCTACTGGTTTTGGAACTTCTGTTAAAATTGTTTGAAATAATGGAGTTAAATCTTTGTTTTCATCAGATAAAGACATTTTTGCATAACCATCACGTGCAGCTGCATAAACAACTGGGAAATCTAATTGCTCTTCAGTTGCATCCATTTGAGCGAAAAGGTCAAATACTTCATCAACAACTCTATCTGGATCTCCACCTGGTTTGTCAATTTTATTAATAACAACGATTGGTCTGTGTCCTAAAGATAAAGCTTTTTTAACAACGAATTTAGTTTGAGGCATAACACCTTCTTGAGCATCAACAAGTAATAAAACAGAGTCAACCATTTTTAATACCCTTTCAACTTCTCCACCAAAGTCAGCATGGCCTGGAGTGTCGATGATGTTAATTCTTACACCTTCATAATCAATAGCTGTATTTTTAGAAAGAATAGTAATTCCTCTTTCTTTTTCGATAGCATTGCTATCCATTACTCTTTCATCAACATTTTGGTGCGATGAAAATGTTCCTGATTGTTTTAATAACTCATCTACTAATGTAGTTTTACCGTGGTCAACGTGTGCAATTACTGCAATATTTCTAATGTCTCTCATTGATTCTCTTTATATAAATTTTCGCGATTATACTAAAAAATAGCTTAAGTCCACAAATATATCTATGAAAGCAGGAAAAATCGTAATTTACCTGTAATAATTGTAAAGAAATTGTAAATACATTTTACAATTGCAATTTATAATAAACATATATAATGAACAAAAATTAATTTATGGTTAATTGAATATTAATTAAATACTATTATCATTCAGCCATCATAAATAACACAAGGGCTTTGATTGAAACAAATTTCTCAATATAGACTAATATTTATTAGTGCAATATTTTTTACAATATTTTATAATTTTTCATTTTTTAAAAATGTATTAAATACTTATCCAAACCAAGGATTAAATATCATTTATATTTTTTCTATTTTTATTTTATTAATAAGTTTTATTATATTTTTATTTTCACTTCTTTCATCTAAATATACAACTAAACCTCTTTTAATAATTACATTGGTTGTTTCAGCATTTACTGCATATTTTATGGATACTTATCATGTTGTTATTGATGATAGTATGATTAGAAATACTTTACAAACAAATTTAAATGAGTCATCTGATTTATTTAGTTATAAACTAATCATCTATATTTTATTTTTAGCGATAATTCCTTCATATCTTATTATTAAAACTAAAATTGAATATAAACCTTTTAAACAAGAGATTTTCTCAAAACTAAAAACTCTTTTATTATCTTTAGCAATTATTTTGGTCGTATTATTTAGTTTTAGTAAATTTTATACTTCATTTTTTAGGGAGCATAAACCACTAAGATACCATATAAATCCAATATATTGGATTTACAGTATTGGAAATTATATAAGTAAAACCACAAGTGGACCAATTATTATCAAAGAAGTTGGGCAAGATGCAACTATATTAAAAGATGCTAATAATCGACTTGAGAAAAAGGAATTAATTATTATGGTAGTTGGAGAGGCTGCACGAGCTAATAGATTTTCACTAAATGGTTATGAAAAAGAGACAAACCCTCTTCTTAAAAAAGAGGATATTATAAATTTTTCAAATATGTATTCATGTGGAACATCAACAGCAGAGTCTGTTCCTTGTATGTTCTCAATTTTTGATAAAACAGATTATGATTATAAAAAAGGTATATCAACTGAAAATATTCTAGATGTTTTAAAACATACAAATGATGTAAAGATTTTATGGAGAGACAATAATTCTGACTCAAAAGGTGTTGCATTAAGAGTAGATTTTGAAGATTATAGAACTTCTAAAACAAATACAATATGTGATGAAGAGTGTAGAGATGAGGGAATGTTAGTTGGACTTGATGAATATATCAAAAAAAACAAAGATGAAGATATTTTAATAGTACTTCATCAAATGGGAAATCATGGCCCTGCTTATTATAAAAGATACCCAAAAGAGTTTGAAAAATTCACACCTGTTTGTAAATCAAATCAATTGGAAGAGTGTACGCAAGAAGAAGTAAGTAATGCTTATGATAATGCAATTTTATATACAGATTACTTTTTGTCAAAAGTAATTAATTTCTTAAAACCATATTCTAATGATTATGAAACGGGAATGGTTTACATGAGTGATCATGGAGAAAGTCTTGGTGAAAATGGAATTTATTTACATGGGTTACCATATTTTATGGCTCCAGATGAACAAAAACATATAGGTTCACTTATGTGGTTTGGTGGAGAGATAAAAGAAGAAATTGATACAAATAAACTAAATACTTATAAAAATGAACGATTTTCACAAGATAATCTGTTTCATACACTTTTAGGTTTATTTGAGATAAAAACTAATGTTTATAAAAAAGATATGGACATTATAAATAATGCTAAAATCTCTCAATAAGCAAATAGTAATTACAGCTATTTTATTAATAGCTGTAATTGCACTTTTTCAATTTAGCAATTTAGATATATTTGTACAAAACTTTTTTTATAATTTTGATACAAAAAATTGGTTATTACAAAAAGAAGAATCCATTCTGAGATTTTTTTTATATGATGGGATAAAAGTTCTACTTATTATATTTGCTGTAGCTATTTTATTCTCTTTAATTTTTTTAAGAAAAAAGCAGTTTATACAAGAGTATAAAAAAGGTTTAATTATTGTTTTATTATCAGCTATTTTTGTTCCATCACTCATAGGTACATTAAAAGCCGTTACAAATACACCTTGTCCTTGTGATATTGTCCATTTTAATGGAACTTATCCTGATATTAAAGTATTTGATTCTTACCCAAAAGATTTTGTTCAAACTTCAAAAATCAAGTGTTGGCCAGCAGGTCATGCTAGTGGTGGTTTTGCACTTATGGCTCTATTCTTTTTATTTAAAACTGTAAAAAATCAAAAACGTGCATTAATTGGTGCTTTAATAGTTGGTTGGAGTATGGGTACATACAAGATGCTTTTAGGTGACCACTTTTTAAGTCATACAATTATTACTATGTTGTTAGCTTGGCTTATTATTTTATTAATAGTAAAATTAACACAATTCAAACAAAAGGTAACCCTTGAGAAATCAACCTAAATATAATTTTTTTAAAAATACCTCTTATGCATTAAAAGGTTTAATTGACTTAATCAAAACAGAGACTTCTTTTAAAATAGAGTTAATCATAACTATTATTTTACTTCCTGTAATTATTTTTATTGATGTAAGCCTTACTAACAAAGCTTTAATGTTCATTACTTTAATGGGAATGATCCTAGCAGAAACTACAAATAGTGCAATCGAGCGAGTTGTTGATTTAGTAACTTTGGAACATCATGATATGGCAGGACGAGCTAAAGATGTAGGAAGTGCTATAGTATTTTTAAGTATTTTTATCTTTATTGTAACTTGGGCAATTGTACTAATAGATACTTTGTAAAGAAATTGTCAAGACAAATAACAAAAAAACTTTAAACTATTCCCTTATACTTCTGTTATATAAAAAGCAGAGGTATAACAAAATGAGAATTCTACTCCTAACAGCCCTATTTCTAAATCTAACTTTCGCAAGTGTTGTTGATGATTATCTAAGCACTTTAAAACAAGAGGTTTTAAAAATTAATCCAACTTTCACAACGTTTGATGCCAAAAGAGGTGAAGAGATTTTCACCTCAAAACATATTGGTAAAAAAGGCAAAGAGATTTCATGTACAACTTGTCACACTATTAATCTTAATAATAGTGGAGAAAACACTTTCACTGGAAAAACTATTGAACCCCTTTCTCCAAAAGCAAATCCAAAAAGATTTACAGATGTTAAAGAGATTGAAAAATGGATGAAAAGAAACTTTAACGATGTTTATAATCGTGAGGGATCTGCACTTGAAAAAGGTGATGTAACAACTTACATCATAAATAAATAAAGGAAAAACCATGAAATATTTAATTTTCTTGACACTAATTATAAACTCTTTATTTGCAGAGTCTTATTCATCTACTAAAACAGATGTTGCACCTGTAAATAATCAGTTATATATAAATGAATGTGCATCTTGCCATTTTGCTTATCAACCAGGATTACTTCCAGCTAATGCTTGGACTAAAATAATGAAAAATTTAGATAAACATTTTGGAACAGATGCCTCACTTGCACCTGAAGATTTCCAAACTTTATCAAAATATTTAGAAGATAATAGTGCAGAAAAAAATATGCAATATAAAAGAAGTAATAGAATTGTTTCAAGTATTCCAGCTGGACAAATTCCTGATTCAATTTCAACAACTCCTTACATGATTAAAAAACATAGTGAACTAAGAAAAAATATGATTACACAACCTGAAGTTAAAGGTTTATTTAATTGTGTTGCTTGTCATACGACAGCTGATAAAGGAATCTATGGTGAAAGAGATATAAAAATCCCAAACTATGGTAGATGGGAAGATTAAAGGGGTAATTAATGAAAAAATCATATATTTGGTCAATGCCAACTAGAGTTTTTCACTGGCTTTTTGTACTATTTATTTTATTAGCTTTTTTAAGTGATGATGAAGCTAAATTATTAAATTATCATGCAATAGCAGGATATGCCGTATTAATTCTTCTTATTTTTAGAGCTTTTTGGGGATTCTTTGGACCTAAATATTCATTATTTAAGGATTTTCCAGCAAATCTTCAAAGTTCAAAAGATTTTCTAAAAAATATATTTGAAGAAAAACAAAAGTATATTGGTCATAATCCCTTGGCTTCTTATGTATTAATTGCCATGTTCATTGTGGCTTTTTTAACTATACTTTCTGGTATTTTAGCCTTTGGTGTTCAAGAGGGAAAAGGTATTTTAGCTTTTTTAAATAGTTCATATTTTAAAGATATGAAACTTTTTAAAGAGATACATGAACTTTTATCAAATCTCTTTATAGCTTTAATAATTGCCCATATTTTGGGTATTTTAGTTGATAGATTACTTCATAAAAAACATGAAACTCTTAATTCTATAATTACAGGTTACAAAGTTACAAATGATGATGAAAGTATAAAATTAAACATCTATCAAAAAGTATTTGCAGGAATTATGTTTATATTTTTTATTAGTTTTTTATGTTTTAATCTTTACAAACCAACTAATATCTTAACCTCATCAATTTACAAACCTGTGGATTATCAAACACAAAATGCAGCCTTTGTAAATGAGTGTGCTTCATGTCACACTTTGTACCCTCCAAATCTTTTACCAAAAAAGTCTTGGGAATTAATCATGAGCAATTTAGAAAATCACTTTGGTGATGATGCTTCAATAGATGAAAAATTAAATGAAAATATTCTAGCTTTTCTAATTAAAAATAGTGCCGAAACCTCAACTATGAAAAATAGTTGGAAGTTTTTAAACTCTATTGGAGACAAAGATATTATTGCTATGACTAAAACAACTTATTGGGAAAAAAAACATAAAGATATACCAAAAGAGATTTTTGATAATGAAAAAGTTAAAAGCAAAGCAAACTGCAAAGCTTGCCATACAGATATAGAAAAAGGATTAATTGATAATGAAAATATTAAAAATCTTTCTGCTTTTAAGTAGTTTTTTTTTATTTTTACATGCCAGTGATGATAAACATGGCAAATATTCCTACAAAAATCTTGAATATTTGGATTTAAATCCTCAACAAAAAAAAGATATAAAAGAGGTTTTAATCGACTTTAAATACAAATATAAAAAATTCTATGAATATAAAAAAGATAAAGAAGATGAACTAAAAGATATAATAGAAGATAATATTTTTAATGATAAATTATATTTTGAAATTTTAACTGATTTAAAAACAAAAGCCTCTTTTTTAGAAATCGAAAAACTTAAAAAAATACATATGATTTTAAATGAAAAACAAAGAGAAAAATTTTCAAAATATCTTGAGGAGCGAGAAATTGAGTAAAAATGTTTTATTAATTGAAGATGATTTACAAATGCAAAAATTAATATTTGAATATTTACAAGATTATGATTTTACTTGTACGGCTTTTTCACATCCAAAAGATGCCCTTGAAAACTTCAAAAATAACAACGACTACGCAATTATAATTCTTGATTTAATGCTTCCTGATATTGATGGTTTTGATTTATTTAAAAAACTAAAACAGATAAAAGATATTCCTATTATCATCTCATCTGCAAGGGGTGATATAGGAAATAAAATCCACGGTTTTGAGCTTGGAGCCGATGATTATTTAGCAAAACCCTATGAACCAAGGGAACTTGTTTTAAGAATTGAACATATTTTAAAAAAGAATTTATCAAATAAAATCACTATTGGTGAATTTGTAATTGATAAAGATAATAGAACTGTAATTTTAGATGATTTTCCAATAGATTTAACAAAAATAGAGTTTGAAATATTTATATTTTTAATTGATAATATAAATAAAATATCATCAAGAGAGCAGATACTACATGCAACTTCATTGGATGAAAATACAAAAAATAGAACAATAGACATGCATATTTCAAATATTAGATATAAAATTGGTGATGACTCAAAAAATCCTAAATATATCAAATCTGTTTGGGGTATTGGTTATAAGTTTGTAGGATAAAATGTCAATTTTTAAAAAAATATCAATTTTATTTATCATTAGTTTAACTCTTATGTCTATTATTGGTTTTTGGATTGATAATATAAATTCAAAAAGAGTAGATAGTTTAGTAAAAGAAAAATATATAAAAATCTCAAATGAACTATTTGAAAATATTGAAAATAAAAGTCTATTAGATAAGTTAATTAAAATTTATGATTTAGAATATAAAAAAAGCATAAAAAAAGAGAAAGATTATGAAGTTTTATATGATAATAGACTCACTTTTGGAAATATTATAATTCTAAAAAAATCCTTTGATGATGAATTTATTATAAAAATAAAATATTTAGATGATGAGTATATTTTAGAATCTCCCGATGAAAAAAATATCATAGATAAACTGATATTAAATATTCTTGTTTTTACAGATATTTTTGTTTTAATTCTAATCTTTTTATATCTAATAAAACTACTATCACCTTTAAAAGTCATAACCAAACAGCTCACAAATTTTGCAAATGGTGATTTATCAAGTAGGTTAGATATATCTTCAAAAGATGAAATAGGAGTTTTGGCAATTACCTTTAATAAAATGGCTAATTCCCTTGAAAATTCTATAAAAACAAGAGAAGAACTCTTAAGAGATATTGGACATGAACTTCGAACTCCTATTGCAAAAGGTAAATTTGCTATTGAAAAAATTGATGATTTTTCCCAAAAAGAGTTATTGAAAAAGATTTTTTTTGATCTAGAAATTTTAACAAATGAGTTAATAGAACTTGAAAAGCTGGATCTTACAAAACTAAATCTCACAAATTTCACTGCTGAAACTTTAATTGTAGAATCACTTGGAAAACTCTATTTAGAAGATGAGTCAAAAATAGATATAAATATAGTTGATAATTTTAAGATTTTAGGAGATTTACACTACTTATCAGTAGCTCTTAAAAATTTAATTGATAATGCTTTGAAATATGCTATTTCATTCCCAATAATTATTGAAGTAAATAAAAAAGAGATATTAATTTCAAATAAAGGTAAAAAACTATCAAAAGAGATAGAGTATTACTTAAAACCCTTTACACAAGAACTATCTCAAAGGGACGGCTTTGGATTAGGTTTAAGTATTGTAAAAAAGATTATTGATAAACATAATTTTAAATTGGATTACTCTTATGAAAATGAGTTTAATACCTTTAAAATTTATCTTTTAATTCCATAAATTTTTCTACTTGTTCTTGATTTAGCTCTTTATTTTCATCTCTATTTACAAATATTTTTAGAATATGTTCACCTTGTATATCATAAAAAACCACACTATGAGATATCATCCCTCGATGTTTTTTAGATATAAAAATGATTTTTTCAATATCATTTACTTTTAAATGTCCTGAAATTGAAGAGTCATTAGAATCAAAATTATAATACCCGTGTCCATAAGTCCCAGTTGGCATATTATCTTTAATTTCTATTACAAAAGATGGAGTAATTTTTATCATTAGTATCTTCCCCCATGTGGAAATATCTTCGATTATTTCGTCAAATTTTGAACCATCAACTGCTTTAGCAATATTATCATTTATATTCTGTAATACCTCATATTCATTAACATTTAATTTTTGTGCTATTTCCAATGTAGAAATTTCTGGATTTTGATTTAAAATCTCTTCAATCTTTTTTTTCATAATTTTTTCCTTTGTATTAAATTTTGTATTTTAAATTAGTTGATTTTTAATAAATTCTAAATAGTGTCCCTCTTCTTTTTCTAATTTATTATGATTTCCTTCTTGAACTATTTTGCCATCATCAAGTACATATATTTTATTTACATTTTTTACTGTACTTAATCTGTGTGCAATTGTAATAACTGTTTTATTTTCTAAAATAGGTTTTAAATCATTAAATAATTTTGTTTCAGTAAGAACATCAAGTGCAGAAGTTGATTCATCAAAAATCACAATAGATGGATTTGCAATAATCATTCTAGCAATAGATAATCTTTGTCTTTGCCCTCCACTAAGTCTTACTCCATGCTTCCCTACTATCGTATCAAGTTTATCATTCATATTTTCTACACTTTGTTTTAGTTGTGCAATTTCTAAAGCTTTATTTATAGATTCATCACTTATCTCTTCATCTCCCATAGTTATATTAAATCTTAGTGTATTATTAAATAATATTGGCATTTGCAAAACAAGGAAAATTTCACTTCTCAAACTTTTTTTATTTAACTCTTCAATTTTTATATTATTATATTTTTGTTCACCACTTATCTTAGTATAAAAGCCTGCAATTATTTGTGCTAAAGTTGTTTTTCCACTTCCACTTGCACCAATTAAAGCTACTTTTTCACCTGCTTTTATTTCTAAAGATATATTTTTTAAAATATCTTTATTTTCATTATAAAAAAAATTAAGATTTTCTAATTTTATATCTATACCATTTTTATTATCTTCAAAGAATTTTGTTCCATTTGGTTCATTTCTAAGTTGTAAAATTTTATTTATTCTATTTAATGCTGCAATTGCAGTTGCATACGAATATTGCATAGATAATATATCTTGTACAGGAGTCATAATAAACCAAATATAACCAAACATTGCAAGCATCATACCAATAGATAAATCGCTATACATAACCATAACTAAACCAGTTGCTCTTAAAATCTCAAATACAATCAAAAATAGTGTGAAAGAAAATCTTTCAAATGCCACACTTTTATATCCATAATTATTTGAAGTAATTTGAATATTTTTTGCTTTTAAAATTGCTGTTTTAAAAAAATCTTCTTCTTTATTACTTGCTTTAATTTGACTAAATAAATCTAAAGATTCTCCAATATTATTTTGAAAATCTTCAATTGCTTGATTTTCTTCTTTTTTTAAATTTCCAACTTGTTTTACTATTTTTCTTGATAAAAACATTATTAAGGGTTGAATTGTTATTATCATTAATCCTAAAACTGGATGAATTACTATAATTACTATTGCAACTGCTATTAAAGTTAAAATAGATGTAACAAGTTTGCTAATTCCTGATATAACAAAATTATCTAATGTATTTACATCAGTTATTAAATTTGCTGAAATTGCACCACTTCCTAAACTTTCATATTCATTCATAGAAACTATTTTTAAATGGAAAAGTAAATTTTCTCTTATTTTAAAAGTTACATATTTTGCAATATTTGTAAATATTTTTGTAGTTAAAACAGATAACAAAAAATATATAAGTCTTAGAAAAACTACACCTAAACTTACTATAAATATATAATAAAAAGCTGTTCCTTCTCCAAATAAATCATTTATATTCAATACAAAAAAAGCTGGTTTATTTAAAAGAACTTCATCTACAAGTGCTGGAAGCATTAAAGGTATCGGAACACTTATTAAAATTGTAATAACAGTTATTAATTGACCTATTATAAGAAGTTTTTTCTTTTTTAAAAGTAAGTTCCAAATATATTTTAAATCAATTTTTTCCATAATCACTCTCTTATTTTTATTGAATTTTATTATAAAGATAATTTATTCAGAATGAAGATAAAAAGTGTTATTGGCTTAAAATATAAATTTTAATCTATTTTTAAGTTAAATTCTAATCAAATTATAAGAAAAATTAATTATTATCTAATAAAAAACAAGCTTTAAAAGCAATCAAAGTTAATTTAAATTAAAATTCATTTTAATAATCATTATTATAAAGAGAATGCATGACTAAATTATCAAGATCTGAACTTTTTAAAACTGGTAAAGTATTAGTGAAAGAAGAAAGGAGCAAATTTTTTATAAAACAAATAGCAACTATAAATAATCAATTTATAGATTTGAAAATAATAAATGCCATGGTTGAAGACAATATTTATTTAAATATTGTCGATAATAATATTAAATTATCACATATTCAAAAACTTCGTAGTAAAAGTAAACAACTTCAAATAAGAATAATATTACAAGGTAAACTTGAAAAGTTAAACCACTCAACAAATGAAAAGAAAATTTATAACAAAAATGAAATAAGTTTAGAATATGAAGAAGATATTGAAGAATCTTTATTAAATAAACAGGGGCAACATTTAAAATATATATGTATAACTTTAGATGAAAAATATCTAAGTGAAAATGGATTTTTTTCCAATATGTTCATAAATAACTTTAGTAAAAAGTTATATGAACCTGATTTAGAAAATAGATTTCATGAGCTATTTAATAGAGAGTATACGAGTGGTCTTGATAAAATTTATTTGAAAAACAAGACTATGGAAACAATACTTTATGTTCTTGAAAAAGTAGAAAAACTAGAAAAACTTAATCTAATTGGCTTAGATGATGAAGATGTAAAAAGAATAAAAAAAGCAAAAATGATAATAGATGAATCATTTCAAGAAAATATAACTATCGCTTTTTTATCAAAAAAAGTGGCATTAAATCAAACAAAATTAAAAAAAGGATTTAAACAACTTTTTAATAAAACAGTTCACGAATATTTAAAAAATATTAGACTTGAAAAAGCCGTAGAATATTTAAAAATAAATAAATATTCTGTAAAAGAAGTTTCTTTAATGGTTGGATATACAAATCAAGGAAGTTTTTCTTATGCTTTTTCAAATAAATATAATTGTTTGCCTAAGGATATTCAAAAAAAATCCGATTTATGAAAAAAGAGTTCCATTTTATATAAATTAATATTGATATTCATTCTTAGTTCTATTATAATTTAAAACAAATTTATGTATATAAAACAAAGGAATTTTATGGAAAATAAACCAAAAATTATGAAAAAAGAAGAAGCTCAAGAAGAGTTGAATATTTTTTTAAACAACATAAAAACAGTAATATTATCTACAGTTAACCAAGAAGGTGAACCTTTTGCAAGTTATTCACCATATGTACAAGATGAAGAAAGTAATTTTTATGTATTTGTAAGTACAGCCGTTCAACATTCACATAATATGTACAATACAAAAAAAGCTCATTTACTTTTTATTGAAGATGAAAGTGTAACCAATCACATTTATGCAAGAAAAAGATTATATTTTAAAGCTCATGCAGAAAAATTTGAAGCTAATGATGAAAGATTTGAAAAGATTGCCCAACTATTTGAACAAAGACATGGAGAACAGGCTTCCTTAGTTAGAGTTATGCCCGATTCAAGATTTTATAAATTAACACCATCTGATGGTAATTTAGTTTTAGGATTTGGCGCAGCATTTAAACTTGATACTTCAAATAAGAAAATTGAAAAATTACAAACGATGAATGGAAAAGCCCATGGAGGAACACATGAAGAAGGATTAAAAAAAGATGCTTAATATAATTAAATTAGTTTTAATTTTAATTTTAGCAAGTAATCATGCTTTTGCTTCAAAAATTGTAAGTGTTGGTGGTAGTATTACAGAAACTATTATTGCTCTTGGTCATGAAAAAGAATTAATAGGTGTTGATCAATCAAGTATATATCCAAAAGAAGTAACCTCAAAACTTCCTAATGTGGGATATTGGTTGACTTTACCTCAAGAAGGAATCTTATCTTTAAAACCTGAAGTTGTAATTATTAGTAGTCAAGCCGAACCTAAAAAAGTTGTGGAAAGTCTTCCTAAGTATGGAATAAAAACATACATTATCGAGGATAAACCATCTTTAGAATCTGCAAAAATTAAAATTAAACAAATTGGTGAGATTTTAGGAGAAGATAAAAAAGCATCAGAAATTATTAATAGAATAGAAAATAATTTTTTAAAAATGAAAGAAGAGATAAAAGATAAAGATAGACCTAAAGTATTATTTTTATTTTCAAGAGGTGAAGGTACAGTAATGGCTGCTGGAACGCAAACAAAACCAGGAGTTATGATAAATTTAGCTGGTGGAGAAAATGTAGTTAATAGTAAACAATATACTAAAATTTCTTCAGAATCTATTTTAGAAATGAATCCTGATGTAATAATAACATCTAATCATGCAGGAGAAAGTGGACTTGACAATAATATTGTAAGTTCAACAAATGCAGGTAAAAATAATCAAATTTATTCTATGGATATGCTTTTAATTTCAGGTTTTACTGTTAGAGTTGATACTGCTTTACAAAAATTATCTTGTATATTAAATAATCAACAATTAACATATTGTAAATAAGTTTAAAGATGACAAAAATAAAAAAATCAGCTATAGGAATATTTTTAGTTTTACTAATAATATCGATGTTTTTAAATTTAGCTATAGGAGCATTTAGTATTTCAAGTAGTGAAATTCTAAATGCTTTACTCTGCCCTGAAGAGAATAAAATATATTATCAAGTAATAATGGATATAAGATTCCCTAGAATTCTTTTAGGAGTACTTGTAGGAATTGCTTTTGGTATTAGTGGAGCAATGATGCAAACACTTTTTAAAAATCCTCTTGCAGATCCTGGATTAATAGGAGTTTCAGCAGGTGCAAGTGCAGGAGTTGTGATATTTATGCTGCTTGGAAGTTTTTTACCAAATTTTCTTTACAATAGTTTTTTATCTTATCTTTCTTTACCTTTTAGTGCATTTTTAGGTGCTAGTATTACTATTTTTATCATTTATAAATTAGCAACAGTTTATAACAAAGTGGCTGTAACTGTTATGCTTTTGGCAGGTATTGCCATAAATGCTATGCTTGGAGCGTTAGTTGGATTATTCACTTATGTTAGTACAGAAGAAGAACTTAAAAGTTTTACTTTTTGGACAATGGGAAGTTTAGCAAACGGTGATATGAAAGTTATTTTGACTTTGATTCCAATAGTTTTAGTAACATATCTTTTTGCTTATAGAAAAAAAGTTGAATTAAACTTAATGTTATTAGGAGAAGATGAAGCTAGAAATTCAGGAGTAAATGCTGAAAAACTTAAAAAAATGATAATACTTTTTGTTTCATTATCTATTGGTGCAAGCGTTGCTTTTTGTGGGATAATTGGATTTATAGGTTTAGTAGTTCCTCACATAGCAAGACTTATAGTTGGCTCTAATCACAAATTTTTTATACCGTTAAGTGCTATTTTAGGTGCTTTTGTTTTATTATGGGCAGACAGTTTATCAAGAACTATAATTGCTCCTGCTGAGTTACCAATTGGAATTATTACTGCTATTTTAGGTGCACCTTTTTTCTTGTGGCTTTTACTTAAAAATAGACAAAATTCTATGGCTTAAGGAAAAAAATGTACAAAATAAAGAATTTAACTTATTTAATACAAAAAAGAAAAATATTAAATAATATAAATATAGAAATAAAACCAAACTCTTTTTTATCTATTATTGGTCCTAATGGTTGTGGAAAATCAACATTAATGAAAACAATTAATAGAAATATAGATATTCAAGAAGGCAATATTACTTTAAATAAAAGAGATATTAATAATTTTGAAGATAAAGAACTGGCATTAAAAAGATCTGTTCTACAACAATCTTTCTTTTTCCCTTATAATTTTAAAGCTATAGAAATTGTCGAAATGGGTCTTTATGCATATGATTTAAATCCAAAAGATAAAAAAAATATATTAAGCTATATTATAGAAAAACTAAATATAGAGCCTTTGGCAAATAAAGATTATCAAGGGCTTTCAGGTGGAGAAAAACAAAAAATTCAATTTGCTAGAGTGGTTGTACAACTTTATGCAAGTTGTGAAAAAGAAAAATATCTTTTTTTAGATGAACCCACTTTAAACTTAGATATATTTTACCAATACAAAATTTTAGATTTAGCAAAAGAGTTACAAAAAGATTTAAATATTGGAATATGTGCAATACTTCATGATATAAATCAAGCTTACCTTTATTCTGATCAGATTGCTATGATGAAAGATGGTGAGATAAAATATTTTGGAGAAACAAAAAATATTTTAACCTATGAAAATATTTATGATATTTTTCATGTTGAAAGTGAATTTGTTTACTCAAAAAGACTCAATAAAGAAATGTTAATTACTACTTCATAGTATGTGTTATATACACTCTAATAAACCCAATTTATGAAAAAACAATTCCAATTTATATAAACTAATATTGATATTCATTATTAGTTTAATTATAATGATCTAAAAGAAATTAATCAAAAATTTACAAAGGAAAATAAAGTGTATAAACAAAGTCTATTTACAATTTCAGCTCTTGCAATACTTACATCAAGTGTAATTGCAAATGAAGAGATAAACAAAAATACAACAAAGTTAAATGAAATAATAGTAACTGCAAAATCAAATAAATCAATAGATGATATTTCAAGTTCAGTTACAGTTATAACAGCAGAAGAAATAGCTAGATTAAATGCAACAAGTATCAAAGATATTTTAGTTAAGCAAGCAGGAATTATTGAAACTGTAAATTCATCTTCATTAGCTGGAAGAAAAAGTATCTCTATTCGAGGTCTTGATTCAAGTTATACATTAATTTTAATTGATGGTAAGAAAATAAGTCCAACAGATGCTTATATTGGACATAGTGATTTTCAATATTCATGGGTTCCTGTTAATATGATTGAAAGAATTGAGATTATAAAAGGGCCAAAAAGTTCTATTTATGGTTCACAAGCTATCGGTGGAGTGATAAATATTATCACAAAAAAAGATACTAAAAAAATTTATGGAGAAATAGATATTCAATCTGGTTTCTCTTCTGCTGAAAAAGGTGGAGACGAAGAGAATATTAGTGCAAATATAGGTGGAAATATTTCTGATAAACTTTTTATGTTTGTTGGTGCGAATAAATATAATAGAGATTATACAGTAGGTTCTGAAATTACAGGATTTGATCATACATACATGGAAGGTATTGATAATGAAAGTGCAAATATCAAACTCCAATATAATTTTGATGATACACAAAGTATTTATACTTCATATATAAAAGGTGAAGAAAAAAGAGAACTAGAAGACTATCCAGAATATTATAATTTGAAAAGAGATATATATAGTATTGGCTATAAAAAAAGTTTTGAAAAAATATCTTTTGATATAGATTATTCTAAAACAAAATTAGATTCAAAATATAAAGGAGGTTCATCATCTACTATGAACTATATTACTAAACTTACTAATGATTCTTTAAAAGCAGAAGCAAAAGTTACAGCACTAAAATATAATGATATTGTTTTAGGGGCTGAAACATCAAAAGAGACTCATGATAGAGAATACCCAATGACTGGTCAATCAAAATGGAATTTTGAGTCTAAAACTAATGCTTATTATATTCAAGATGAAATAGAACTAGGAAACTTTATCTTCACTCTTGGTGGAAGATATGATGATAATGAAAAATATGGAAATGAATTTTCATCAAATATTGGTTCAATATATAAAATAGATGATAACCAAAGATTAAAATTAAACTATGGAGAAGGATTTAAAGCTCCCCTTTTAACTCAAGGTTCAAGTGGATATATTTCTATGGGTATTCAAGGTAATGATAATCTAAAAGCAGAAACTTCAAAATCTTATGAACTAGCTTATGAATTATATGGAAATAATACTACATTTAAAGCATCTGTATTTAAAACAGATTTAGAAAATATGATTAAATCGGAAGGACATGGAACAGGGTCAAAATATGTAAATGTTGATGAAGCAGAAGCTAAAGGATTTGAACTAAGTATTAATTATGATATTACAGAAGATCATCAAATAAATACAAATTATACTTATGTTAAAACAGAAAATAAACAAATAGGAAAAGATTTAACTTATAAACCTGAACACACATTTAATATTGGTTTAACTTCTAAATTAGCTTGGGGTATATCATCTTATATAAGTGCAAACTATCTAGGAGAACAATATGTTGATGAAGCTAATTTAGAAAAAGTTGGTGGTTATACAATTTTAAATACTCAAATTTCTAAAGAACTTACTAAAAATTTAACCGCAAGAATTGGTGTTGATAATATTACTGATAAAGATTTTGAAGATGCCAATCCTTATGTATTAAAAAGAAGACTTGCTTATGTAGGATTAAACTATAAATTTTAATTTATTATAAAAGAACTCATACTTTAATATGAGTTCTTTTGGAAAGACTATAGATAAAAGGGAAAAAAAGAAGATAATAAACTTTTTATTGAAACCTATAATTTTATGAAGTTAAATTTCATGGTTTACTTTTAGTAAAACCAACTTCATTTGATTTAAATATTGAATTAACTTTTATAGAAAAAGGTTTTCATATAACAATAGATGATGGCGTACAAAAACAAACAAATTTTATTTTTTATAATAAAATATTTTATAATGAAATTCAATAAAACATAAAAAGGAAAAAATATGTTAAAACTCTTAATAGCTTTTATAACTACAATTTTTTTATTTACAGGTTGTACAAATAAAGTTGCACCATTAACTCATAATCTTGAAAAAAAAGAGGATATTTACTCTATTAAACAAGCAAAAAGCATCTCTATGCAAGAACTTCTAAATGAAGTAGAAAATTATCCAGTTATTTTTGTAGGAGATCATCATAATACAGAAAAAACTCACAAATTTTTTGCAGACTTTATAAATGAACTAACTAAAAAAGGTTACAAATTAAGTCTAGCAAATGAATGGTTTACTCCTGAACAAAACTCTATATTAAAAGATTACACGGATAATAAATTTGATACAGCTACACTCAAACAAAAAGTTGAGTGGGATAAATTTACAAAATTTAAATGGGAATATGTATCACCACTTTATAAAGCTATAAAAAATAATGGTGGAAAACTTTATGGTATGAACATATCAAAAAAAGATAGAACAAAAATCTCTTTAAAGCAATTTGATAAAATGAGTACAGAAGAAAAAGCTTTTTATGACAATCTAGATTTAAATGTAACTGCTCATAAACAACTCATCTCTCCATATTTAAAGCATTGTGACAAAATGCCATCAATAACTAAAGAACCTTGTGAAGAAAGAATGTATAGAGTACAAGTTGCTTGGGATACATATATGGCACAAAATGTGGCAAAAATATCAAAAGAGGTTATAAAAACTCCAAAAGATAAACTTTTAGTTTTTGCTGGAACTATGCATATAGAGCAAAACTTAGGTATTCCTTTGAGATTTACAAGATTGAGTAATCTTCCATATATTACTATTTCAAATGAAAAAATAGAAAAAAATGAAAGTTTAAAAATAGATGCAAATAAATCTGATATAGTTTATATTTATGAAGTTGAAGAAAATAATAAAAATGATTAATGTTATTTTTGTATGGACGAGCCTATAAAATTTCTTGAAACTTATATTATTTTAAATATTAAAAAATCAAAGTTTATAAGCTTCAACTCTTAATCTTACATAATCAGCAATCCAGCCACTTTCTTGGTCATATATCTTTTTTCTTAAAATCTTTTCAACTTCATTTTTGAAAATGATTTTTTTCTCTTGGCTCAAATTTATAGTAATTCCATTTGCAAAAATATCTAACCACTCTTTTATATCATTAATTTTTGTGGGTCTTGGAATTAACTCTATTGATTTAATATCAAAACCATTATTAATTAAAATATTTCTATACTCTTCAACACTCACAAAATTCCAAGGATTATTGAATTCTCCAAAATCATCATGAGTTAAAAAAACCTCTTGCATTGTTTGGCATAAAGAGTTTATATTCCCAAATCCTCCAAATTCAGCTACAAATTTTCCATTTTTTTTTAAAACTCTTGATATTTCACTAGCACTTGTATTTAAATCTTTTACCCAATGTAACACTGCATTTGAAAATACTTTTTCAAAAGTTTCATCTTTAAACTGTAAATTTGTAACACCCATAACAAAAGCATCAATTCCGTTCTCTTTTGCTTTTGTAACCATATTCTCACTTAAATCAACACCTATTACTTTTGCACCTTTATTTTGAATCTCTTTTGCTAAAGTTCCCTCTCCACAGCCTAAATCTAAGATTTTTTCATCTTTTTTTGCATCTAAAATATCTACTAACGAAAAAGCTAAAGTTGACACAAAACTTGCTCCTTGTGCATATTTATCTGCATTCCAAATATTACCATTCATATAAATTCCTCTAAATTTTAGAAAATATTACTCTATATGAAAAATTTAAAGTACAAGAAAAGTTCTATTTTATATCTGTAATCTTTTGCTTTAAGTTATATCTTTTTAAAACTTATCTTTAAAAGTCTCTCTAATTTTTAAAAACTCATCTAAATGTTCAAAGAAAATGTCCACAAGTTTTGGGTCAAAATGTTTTCCTTTCTCTTCTTTAAACAAATTAAATATCTTTTCATCATTCCAAGCTTCTTTATAAACCCTATCACTTCCTAAAGCATCAAAAACATCAGCAAGTGCAGTAATTCTTCCATAAATATGAATATCTTCTCCACTTGCTCCTCTTGGATATCCACTTCCATCCCATTTTTCATGGTGTTCATTTGCAACAATTGCTGCCATTTTTAAAAGGGGTCTATCTGAATGTTTAAGCATTTCATAACCCAAAGCTGCGTGAGTATTCATAATTTCTCTCTCAGCTTCATCAAAACGTCCAGGTTTATTTAAAATAGCATCTGGAATTGCAACTTTTCCAATGTCATGCATTGGACTTGCTTGTTTTAACATCTCTGCTTCTTTTTCATCTAAACCATAATATAAAGCTAAAAGTTTTGAATACTCTGCAACTCTTTTTACATGATTTCCTGTCTCTTTAGATCTACTTTCACCAATAGCACCCATTGTAAATACAACTTCTTTTTGGGTTTTTTCTATCTCTTGATTTAATTTTGTAATTTCAATTAAACCATCTTCTATTTTTGTTTCAATTTCATCTACAGATAAACCAACATTTTTATAAACTTTATAAGCTAAAAGTGTTAGAAAACTAATTACAATTATTAAAAGTATCAAAATACTTATATATGTAATATTAATAAAATTACTTGAAAGTTTTTCTATTTTTTCTTCTATTTCAAAACTATAGTTTTTATTAATATTAATGATATTTAGACTTATATTTCTAATTTCAAACTCTTTGTCTTCAATATCTTTAATTTTAACACTTTGAGTACCAACTTTTTCAACAATTTGTAGATATTTTTGAGTATCAACATTATCATAACTGTTTTTTAATAATTGAATTTTTCCTAACCATTTCTCAAAAGTTTCCCTATCTCTTTTTTGATAAAGTACTTCTTTACTATAATATTTCACATCTCCAAATAATTGAGAAAGTTTAAAATCTTTTTGCTCAATTATCTCATGGTCAATTTTTTTTCTTATTTCATTTTCTATTGGATAATCACTATTAAATTGCTCAAGCAACTCAATTTTACTCTCTTGTAATAAATAAATAGAATCAAATGCTTTTTCTATTTCTTGTTCACTTTTAAATAAAAGTTCAAGTCTTTTAGCAATAACTTCATCTTTATTTATACCTGTTATAAAAAAATCTATTAAATCATTTTTATCTTGTTCTTTAAAAGTCTCTTGTATCTTTTCAAACTCTAATTCATACTTAACAAAATCTTCTTTTGCTTTATCCAACTCAACAATAGAATCTAAAGTAATTGTATCTTTTAATAATTCGTTCATTCTTTCTTGCATAGAAACTAAATTATTAATAGATTGTTTAGCTAAATTATTCTCTTTAATTTGATAAATAACTATAGTATTTATAATTCCAATTATCGCAATAATGAACAAAATCAATATAAAACTAAATTTAACTATTTTTTTTATACTCATATCTATCCTTGAAATTAATTATCTATGTATGTAGTTTTTTGTATAATCTATTTTAATTATACAACAAGGTGCTAAAAAATGATAAACATGATTAACAAAAAAGAGAATATATTTGGTGATGATATCGCTTTTGTAGAGAATTGGGACTTTTCAAAAGCCAATCTAAATGAAGAAAATAGAATCTTAGCTATCACTCAAGTTGCTTCAATTTGTTATCAATCACCAAAAGCCTTAGGAAGTGAAAGTTTATATAACAGACTTATGGCAGAATCACAAGGTCTACCATCATCAAGTTTTGAATTTGTTCCTGTTTTACTTGATTTTACAAATGAAAAACATAAAGAAATTTTAGCTCTTGAATTTTCAAATACAAAAAAGTTTGGAGAATTAATTTGTGATGGGAAATATCTTCTTACAAATTATAGAGCTTTAGTTTATGATTTTGAGAATAATCCAAAAGAGTATAGCTTTGATATTAGAACCACTTATAACACACTTGAAGAGTGTAAGATTATCGAAGAATATTTCAAAGTATTTTTATTTAAAGTTGACTTCCCAACAAGATCTCAAATGGTAAGACATAGAGTAAACTGGCAAGAACTTTCAAGAAGATATGTGAGTGGGAAAAGAGTTCCTTTTGATTTTTATGTAAGTGAAAAGATGAAAGATGTAACTACTGAATATGGTAATACACAAAAGATATTAGATATTTGTTTAGAACATTATTACAAAGCTTTAGAAGATGGTGTAAAACCACAAGAAGCTAGAAGAATAATACCACAAGCTGGATATTCACAAATTTGGGGAGGTTTTCAACCAACTCAATTAGAAAACTACTTCAAACTAAGACTTGATTCTCATGCTCAATGGGAGATTAGAAAAACAGCCGAAGCGATGAAGGAATTATTAGGAAATTAATGAATTATCAAAAAATATTAGAAGAGATTGAACAAGAGATTCAAACTCTTTTTTCAGAAGGTAAAGTTGCAAACTATATACCTGCACTTGCAAAAGTAAACCCAAACCAATTTTCTATGTCCATTCAAATGTTTGATGGAACTTCTTTTGGTATTGGGGATGTAAATAAAAAATTCTCTATTCAAAGTATCTCAAAAGTTTTTACTTTCACCTTGGCTTTAAATCACTATGGAAGAAACTTATATAAAAGGGTTGGTCACGAACCATCTGGAAATCCCTTTAACTCTTTAGTTCAACTAGAATATGAAAATGGTATTCCAAGGAATCCTTTTATAAATGCAGGTGCAATAGTTACAGCTGATTCTTTAATCTCTATTTATAAAGAAAATAGTTTTAATCAAATTTTAGAGTTTATAAGAATGGTTTCTAATGACCAAACAATAAGTTATGATGAAGAAATTTTTCATTCAGAACTAGAACATGGATTTAGAAACTATGCACTTATAAATATGATAAAAAGTTATGGAAATATTTATAATAATATAGATGATGTAATAAATACATACTTTAAACAATGTTCAATTATGATGAGTCCAGCTCAACTAGCTCGTTCTATGCTTTTTTTAGCAAATCATGGAGAAAATCCTCTTACAAATGAAACTATCATAACTGAATCAAAAGCAAAAAGAATAAATTCACTTATGCTTACATGTGGTCACTATGATGCTAGTGGAGATTTTGCATATAAAGTTGGACTTCCAGGGAAAAGTGGTGTTGGAGGAGGAATAGTTGCCCTTGTTCCTAAAAAAATGGCCATTTGTGTATATTCTCCAAGATTAAATCAACAAGGAAATTCACTTATTGGAACAAAAGCTTTAGAATTATTTACAACAAAAACTGGTCTTTCAATTTTTTAACCTAAATTTTGTATAATCATAAACAATACAAGATTTGTATCAATTCTTTTTTGGAGATTTAAAATTATGAGTGCATTAGAAATTGCTGATATTATTGGAATTATTTGTTTTGCACTGAGTGGCTTCTTAATATCCGTTCACTATAAACTTGATATTTTAGGTGTTTTCATCTCTTCATTTCTAACTGCTCTTGGCGGAGGAATGATTAGAGATGTACTTGCTGATAGAACACCTTATGTTTTTACCACAAATCTTCCTGTTTTTTTAGTAGTTGCAACTGTTGTAATTGCACTTTTATTTAAACTACATAAAATTGATGATTTAGAAGGAAAAAGTGCTTTTATAATCTCAGATGCTATTGGTTTGGTTTCTTTTTCAATAACTGGCTCAATTGTAGCAATTCAAAACGATTTTAATTTTTTAGGTGTATTAATACTTGCATTTTTAACAGCAGTTGGTGGTGGAACAATTAGAGATATTTTAATAAACAGAGTTCCTTCTATTTTAGTTTCTGAATTTTATGCAACAGTTGCATTAATCATAGCTTCAATAATTTTTGTATTAGAAATTTTACAATTAAGAACTTTACCAGCAATCACTCTTGTATTTATTTTTGGTGTAGTTTTGAGACTTCTTGCATATTATAAAAAATGGCATTTACCAACTTTATCAAAGGAATAATTTTTTCTCTTTAACTTTTCATTTACTTTTTGTAGGTATTATTCAACAATTTTAAAGATACAGGAGAAAAAATGATAAAAAAATTTCTATTTACAGTTTTTTTTGGTTTAAGTGCATTTGCAGCTTCATTAACAGTGGGACAAACTCTTCCAACGTTAACAATCAAAGATCAATTTGAAAAAGAACATGCGGTTGATGAAAATATTAAAACAATAATTTTCTCAGCTACAAAAGCTGAAAGTGCTACTATAAAAGATTTTTTATCTACAAAAGATAAAAATTATTTAAGTGCAAATAATATTGATTATGTAGCAGATATTACAGGAATGCCAAGTTTAATTTCTAAATTTTTTGCTTTACCAAAAATGAGAGATTATGCTTTTCCTATTCTTTTAGTTGACGAAGAAAATAAGGGATTATTTCCAGTTGAACAAGATAAAATTTCTATAATTACTTTAGAAAACTCTAAAATTACAGACATTAAATATGTAAAAACTGCTGAAGAATTAGCAGCTATTTTTAAATAAAAATTTAACTACTAGCTTTTTGCTAGTAGTTTTTCAAATGCTTCAACAATAGCAACACTTTCAAGCTCTTTTATTCTATTTTCTAAAGAATCAACTGTTTCATCATTAGTAAGTTCTAGCTCTTTTGTAAGAATAATTTCACCTTCATCATAAACTTCATCTACATAATGAATTGTAACACCTGATATTTTTTCACCATTTTTAATAACAGCCTCATGTACAAATCTTCCATACATTCCAATTCCACCATAAATTGATGGAAGTAATGCTGGGTGTGTATTTATTATTTTATTAGGAAATGCACTTAAAAGATTTGATTCTATTTTTTTCATATATCCAGATAAAAATATATAATCACAACCAAATTCTAAAAGTAATCTAGCAATTTTATCATCTATATTTTGTCCTGGGTATCTTTTATCATTTATAATAAAATAAGGAATATCATAAGATTCTGCTTTTTCTAAAACTCCTGCATTAGTATTATTTGTAATTACTACAACAACTTTTGCATTTAATTTTTTTTCAATTATAGCTTTTTGAATTGTTTCAAATCCACTTCCATTATATGAAGCTAATATTCCGATTTTTTTTATCATTATTTATCCTAATTTTTGGGGGCTGAATTATATCTATTTTAAAATTAGTTTACAATCTTTGAGCATGCGTTAAAGCGATTGCAATAGCATCTGTTATGTCAAGAGGTTTAATCTCTTTTTTAACCCCTAAAAGCCTTTTAACCATGAAAGCCACCTGCTCTTTTGTAGCTTTTCCATTTCCTGTAACTGCTTGTTTTACTTGAAGTGGAGTATATTCTGCAAAATTACCAAATTTTTGCAAAATTTTTAAAGATATTGCTCCTCTGAATTGGGCAAGTTTAATAACTGTTTTTGGATTAAAGGCATAAAACATATCTTCAATAGAAACTTCATCTATTTCATGTTTGGCAAATATCAAATCAAAGCCCTCTGTCATCTCTACAATTTGCTCTTGTAAGATTTTTGTTTTAATTTTTATTAATCCAGCTTCAATAAGTTTTACACTGTTTCCACTCTTTTCTACAATAGCATATCCACAGTTTCGAGTACCTGGGTCAATTCCTAATATTTTCAACTTTTCACTCTTTCTGTTTAATTTCTATTCACATTCATCTATAGCCCGTATAATGGTATCTTTTTAATAAATTTTCACTTAAAGGAAAAACTTTATTCACTACTTATTCACTATGTGTATAACTTATTTTATTTGGCAAATTTAAGCCCTTTAACAACAAATGAAGCTGTTTTATAAAAAATTTTGATATAATATTTACTAATTACGATTAAAGAGTTTACAAATAA